>CAYPEF010000006.1:0-28488 GCA_964409675.1 uncultured Rickettsiales bacterium
CTCTCCGGCGGCGGCAAATCCTCCGGCCTGCTGAGCTTCCTGAAAATCGGCGACCGCGCGGCAGGGGCTATCAAGTCCGGCGGCACCACGCGCCGTGCCGCCAAGATGGTGGTGCTGGATATCGACCACCCGGACGTGGAGGAATTCATCGACTGGAAGGTGATCGAGGAGCAGAAGGTGGCGGCGCTCGTCACCGGCTCCAAGCTCTGCCGCAAGCATTTAACTGCGATCATGGCTGCCTGCCAGATCGGCAGCGGCGAGTCGCGCTATACACCGGCGGATAACCCCACGCTGAAAGCAGCGCTGAAGGAAGCGCGCAAGGTGCTGATCCCGGAGAATTACATTCAGCGCGTCATCCAGTTTGCGCAGCAAGGCTATACGGCCATCGAATTCCCCGAATACGATACGGACTGGGATTCGGAAGCCTACCTCACCGTGGCCGGACAGAATTCCAACAATTCCGTGCGCGTTACAAACGACTTCCTGAAAGCCGTGGAGCAGGACAAGCCCTGGCACTTGCTGCGCCGCACCGATAAAAAAGTAGCGAAGGAAACCTCCGCCCGCGAATTATGGGAAAAAATCGGCTACGCCGCCTGGGCCTGCGCCGATCCCGGGTTGCAGTTCGATACCACCATCAACGACTGGCACACCTGCCCGGAATCCGGCCCCATCCGCGCCAGCAACCCCTGCTCGGAATACATGTTCCTCGATGACACGGCCTGCAACCTGGCTTCGATCAACCTGCTCAAGTTCAAGCGTGAAGGCGGCGCGTTCGACGTGAAGGCCTTTGAATACGCCACGCGGCTGTGGACGGTGGTGCTGGAAATTTCGGTGCTGATGGCGCAGTTTCCCTCCAAGGAAATCGCCCGCCTGTCTTATGAATACCGCACGTTGGGCCTTGGCTACGCCAATATCGGCGGCCTGCTGATGGCCTCCGGCATTCCCTATGACAGCGCGGAAGGCCGCGCATTAGCCGGTGCCATTACCGCCGTGCTTACCGGCGTTTCCTACGCCACCTCTGCCGAAATGGCCAAGGAGCTGGGCGCGTTCGACGGCTATGAGCGCAACAAGCAGCAAATGCTGCGCGTGATGCGCAACCACAAGCGCGCCGCGCTCGGGGAAAGCGTGGGCTATGAGGGCCTCACCATCAACCCGGTGCCGCTGGATACCGCGCATTGTCCGGACAAGGCGCTGGTGAAAGCCGCCAAAAAAGCCTGGGAAACCGCGCTGATCCTCGGCGAGGAATACGGCTATCGCAACGCGCAGGCCACTTGCATTGCCCCCACCGGCACCATCGGGCTGGTGATGGATTGCGACACTACGGGCATCGAGCCGGATTTCGCTATCGTGAAATTCAAGAAACTCGCCGGCGGTGGTTATTTCAAGATCATCAACCAGCAGGTGCCGGAAGCGCTGAAAACGCTTGGCTACTCGCAGAAACAGATCGGCGACATCGTCGCCTACGCCGTGGGCCGCGGCACGCTGAAGGACGCCCCCGGCGTCAACCATGCCGCCCTTAAAGCGAAGGGCTTCGATGATGAAGCGCTCGCCAAGGTGGAAAAAGGTCTGGCGGCGGCGTTCGAGATCAAGTTCGCCTTCAACCAGTGGACGCTCGGCAAGGAATTCTGCACCGGCAAGCTCGGCGTGACGGAAGCCCAGCTCAATGATTTCAGCTTCGACCTGCTGGCGCATTTAGGCTTCTCCAAAGCCGATATCGAAGCCGCCAACGAATATTGCTGCGGCACGATGACGGTAGAAGGTGCGCCGCACCTGAAGGCGGAGCATCTGCCGGTGTTCGACTGCGCCAACCCGTGCGGCAAGAAGGGCAAGCGCTTCCTCTCGGCGGCCTCGCATATTCACATGATGGCGGCGGCGCAGCCGTTCATCTCGGGTGCGATCTCCAAAACCATCAACATGCCGAACGTAGCCACGGTGGAGGAATGCAAGGAAGCCTATTTGCTTTCCTGGAAACTCTGCCTGAAGGCGAACGCGCTTTACCGCGACGGCTCCAAGCTCTCGCAGCCGCTCAACGCCGCGATTGCCGAGGAAGTGGAGCATGATCTGGAGGACGACACCGCCCGCGCTGCCGCCCACACCGCCGCCCGCCAGCCGGTGGCGATTGCCGAGCGGATTGTGGAGCGCATCATCCACCAGACCGAACGCCGCAAGCTCCCCGAGCGCCGCAAGGGCTACACGCAGAAAGCCGCTGTCGGCGGCCATAAGGTGTATTTGCGCACCGGCGAGTATGAAGACGGCACGGTCGGCGAAATCTTCGTGGATATGCATAAAGAGGGCGCGGCGTTCCGTTCACTCAGGAACAATTTCGCTATCGCCATCTCTATCGGCTTGCAATACGGCGTGCCGCTGGAGGAATTCGTGGATGCGTTTACCTTCACCCGCTTTGAACCGAGCGGGCTGGTGGAAGGCAACGAGGCGATCCGCATGTCCACCTCGATCCTCGATTACATCTTCCGCGAACTGGCGATTTCCTACCTGGGCCGCCATGACCTCGCCCATGCTGATCTGCAGGATCTGCGCTCCGACACGATCGGGCGCGGCGCGGGCGATTCCACCCGGCTTGACCCTGAGGACGGCTCGCAGCTCGCCCTGTTCGGCCCCGCCACCTCCAGCGGCTTCGTGCGCGGCAAGCTCTATGTGGTAGGCGGCAACGGCAGCAAGACGACCGGTGCGCCGCAATCGCGCGGCAACCTCGCGCTTGCCTCCGATCCCGATCTGGAAATGGAAACCACCGCCTATCTGGAGCAGGAACGCGAAGCCACGCAGGTGCAGGTGGGCGTGCGCGTGCATACCCACAACCCGCTGGCCGAACGCATCGCCCAGGCCAAAGCCAAGGGCTACGCGGGGGACGCCTGCACCGAATGCGGGAATTTCACGATGGTGCGGAACGGCACCTGCCTGAAGTGTGATACGTGTGGCTCAACGAGCGGGTGCAGTTAAGGAATAATCAGGATAAAGCTCCTTTATGGATAACCTTTGCCTGATTTAGGGAGATTTCCAGTCTCCTTGGTCTCGATGGAAAGAGGCTAAAGGGTAAATGAATTATAGAAAGGCAGTGCATCCCTGCGAGAGGCAGGTTGTACTAAAGCAACTTTTCTTAATCTATTTATCCGACTCAAAATCCGGTACGTAACGGATAGCGATAGAGGTAGCAACGCCTCGATAAATAAGTTGGGCTAACGCCCGCAGGCCTGTGGGCTTGGTTGAAAGCAAAAATTATGCTGAAACTAAGCATACAGTTAGAAATGAGTACCTGCTTTGTCAGATTTATTCTGGCATTGATTGTTACTCTACTTCTGCACTGATAGAAAAGACGGGGCCGCAAGCTCCGCCTTTTTGCAGGTAAAATGTCACCCCGCCGTATGGCGGGGTCCGGATGCCGCCATGCGGCGGTATGAAAAGAATATTACATAAACTTCATTCGCCATTGATGCGCCTTTCGCTATAATGCCCGGCATGCGTAGTTTTTATCTAAGCCTTGTTCTATTTGTTCCACTGGCGGTTCCTGCATTCGCCAATACTCCCAAAGAGGCCTTCAACGCCCTCAACGCCTGCGCGCGTACTGGCAAGTCCGGAGAATGCCGGGAGGAGGTGACGGCCAGTTCCGCCGGGCTGTATGACCGGTTTGCCTCGTATGGCCTGACGAAATGCCTGCCGAAGGACGTTTCTTTTGTTTCGCAAAGCAAATCCGGCGCTTATTCCGTTGTGCGCGCCAGCACGGAGGCGCTTGGCGGGCAGAAGCGCTATATGCGGTTTTATTTCGTGCAGGAAGAGGGGCGCTGGAAACTCGACGTGCCGGAATCGCTGCGGGTGAGCATGGGGGAGAACTGGGAGTCACAGGTGAATGCGGCGGAACAGGTGTACCTGGCGTTAAACAGTCAGTTTGGCGGGCAGATGGGCTGTCAGGCCGTGCAGGGCGTGGTGGGCAGGCAGGCGCAGCGCTAATTTTCATTGAAATGTCATATTTTTACGTCGCCTGAGCTTGTATACTGAGGCACCGGTTTTTAACGCGCCTGTAGGAAATATGCATAAGACCTTCACAAAAAGCGATAAATTCTCGCTTTTCATGCACCATGAGGGGGCACATGCGGGCGCGCATATTGTAAACAACGCCGCGCTGGGCGCGGTAATGGGCATCCCGGATATGTCCATTGCCATCCCGACGACGCTAGCCGTGCTGACCGTGATCACCGGGTTCAATGCCTATGCCATGAACGCCCTGAAGGGGCACCGCAAGAAAATTGCCCTCAATATGTACCGCGAGGAAGTGGCGGCGCTGCAGGGCAAGCCGGTGCATGCGGTGACGGTGGCCGATCTGGAGAATGCCGCTAAGCCGGTGGAGCAGGGCGGCATGGGAATCGCCGCGCTTAAAACGACGCTGGATCTGATCGAGAAGCGGCGCAACTACACGTTCATAGCGGAAATGGCGACCTCCGGGTTAATGGCGCTCGGGCTGATGACGATTGCCGCGCTGGGAAAGCTGGCGGGCAGCCAGTATGCGCTTGGCATGATGGTTGGTTTGGCCGGTGCGTCCACGGCGCTCTACGGCGAAGTGTTCAAGCTGGTGGAAAGCGGGATTAATATTCTCACCGGGCTGGATGAGGAAAAAACCGTGACAGCCGATATTCGCGATATCGCCAAGCAAATTAGCCTGGGCGGGCGCATATCTTCCACGCGCGTGATGGGCGTGTATGAGCAGGCAGACCCCCAGCTGCGCAAGGAAATTACCGAACGTTACGGCGATGAATATGACGACCTGACCATCTCGCAGAAACGCAAGGTGGTGAAGGATTACGATGCGAAATACCATATCTATGCTTTAACCAAAGATATTAACGATGGCTGCATCAATCCCACCGAGCTGGCATTCATGGCTTACAACCAACGCTCAGGTGTGAAGCGCTGCGCGGAAGAATTGAATCCCTATACAAAGCAGGAAGAACAGACGATAGCGGAATCGCGCTGGAGCGGACAGGCGCAGCAACCGCTGTTCGAGCTGCAAGCACAGGGCGATACAGAAGCGCTGCGCAAGGAGATTGCCGCCATTTTATTTGCGGAGCGGCTGGCGAAGGAAAACCGCTCCGGCTGGCAGCGGAGCAGCGCCTAAATCACCTCGCTGTAGCGCAAGGGAGTGCAATTCTCGACTCCAAGCAGCGTCTCCGCCTGGCGGCGGATCTGGATCATCAGCCACATGAGCTTCGGGATACGGTAGGCGGCGCGCTCGCGGCGGATGACGGAGCTTTTGCTCTCCAGCGTGACGCAACATAAATACGCCTCGTTCTGCACGCGAATGAAGCGCCGCCTCAGCTGACGGAACCGGTCGCGCGCCGCTTGGCGTTTCAGGTCGATGGCGCTGGCTTCCAGTGAGACCATCGAGAGGGTAAGCTGCTCAATCCAGTTGCGGAAAACGGAGGGCTGGAAGGCCTTACGCCTGGCTGCGGATTTGCGTAAGCTGCCGGGTGCTTTCTGAATCAGCGTGAGCTTTGGTCCGGCGGTGCGGGTGCCTGACATGAAAAAAACTCCTTATGCGGAAATACGGCGATGCCGCCTAGAAGGGAATAAAGGAAGTGAATGATCCAACTTTAAAAACATCCCCATAAAGGCGCGACCTGCGCGAGGAAGAGGCGATGTAAAAAAGATGTTAAGTGCCTGTCTGGCCAAAGACGCCTTGCATGCGAGGTAGAGGCTGTTGCAATATGACAGGCGAAACCTGCCCCGGCATTGAGCGGTAATGCCGGGACAGGTGCAAGCTGGAATAGATTAATAGTTAGGCGTGACAATCGTGGTGGTGGTCGTCTGCCCGGCGCTGGGGGTGTAGCGCTGTTCCTGGATGATGCTGGTGTTTTCCGGCACCACGACGGTCACGTTGCCCGCCGTCTGCACCACCGGGATGGATTTGATGGCTGCCAGCTCGATGCCGTTGGCGATCACGCCGTCGATCACATAGCGCATGCCATAGGCGGTCATGGTGCTGCTGAGGATGCGTTGCCCGTCAATGTAATAATCGCCTTTCTGGCCTTCCATCACCGGCAGGAAGCGTCCGTTCGCGGCAAATACCCCGCCTTTCATGCGCACCACATCCTTCAAATTCACTTCGCCGGGAACGATATGGTTACTGACGATGGTGGCTGCTTCCTTGGGGGGATTAGCCACATACAGGGCTGGATACTCATTGGCGGAGAGTTTCTCAAACGCGCGGTTGGTCGGCACGAATTCCGTATAACGGCCGGAGGGATCTTTGCGGTAAGTCTGGGTGTTCTGCTTTAATTGTTCGAACTGGCTCAGATCGCCGTTCTTGTTGTAATTACGGTAGGTTCCTTTAGGGGTGCCTGCCGCGTCGTCATTGCCGGCGAAAGCAGCGGGGGCAAAAGCGGCAGCAGCGGCGATAAGCGCCAGTGCAAGGGCAGTGCGGGGGGTGTGGTAACGCATAATCATTTCTCCTGCTAATAAGTTAATACGTGCGTGAATGGCAACGCTGGAAAGAATGCAGGAAACAAAGTAAGTCCGCAGTGGTGAAGGCAATTTAAGTTTGTTAGCGCACGGTAAGCGTCCGCTCAGCCTTCGGAAATCATTCCGCCCGGTTTGGAGAAACGGTCAGTTTCCTCCGTATCGACCGGTGTATTGACTGCAAGGTCGCTATGGCCGGGCACGGAGGCGTCCCGGATCCGCTTGCCGGCCCCGGGCGCAGTGCCCGGGGCGGTTTTGGATTTGGGGTTGCGGCTCATGCTGCGCGCGCCGCGATATCCAAGTGGCGCGCCTGCTTGGCAGGCGATTCGCCGCGCGGCACCGTGATGGTCAGGCGGCCCTGCTCGAACTTGGCGCGCGCCTTGTCCGGATTGCTGTCGGAGGAAAGCGGGAACACGCGCTCGAAATGCGTATGCCGTTCTTCCGTCTGGCCCCGCGCCTTGCTGCTACTGTCGCGGTCGGCGGTGATGCGGATGCGGTCCTGCGAAATGGCGATATCCACATCCTGCGCGTCGAAGCCAGGCATTTCCACGGTGAAGACATATTCATTCTCGCGCGGCTGCACGCTGGAGCGAGTGATCATGCCGCCGGTGAGCAAGCTTTGCGTCATGTTCTGCATCTCCAGCATATGCTGGAACATCTGGTCGCTCAGGCGCAGCATGCTGCGCGGGAATTCGAACAGCGAGGCGAAATCCTGCTGCCCGTTGCGTGCGAACGGCCACCAGGCCTGCTGGGAGAACAGCATGGCCGGGAAGAAGGGAGCCAGCGCACTCTGCGCGGCGCGCCTTACCTCCTGCTGCGCTTCCTGCATGTGCGCACCGGCCTGGCGCAGGCCGATGGAGGCGCTCTGCGCCACGCGATGCACGGGCTCGCGCTCGTCCTGCCGCTGCCGCGGCGCATCGCGTTCGGCGCGGGATGTGGCGGCATGGGCGGCGGTGCGGCGGTCGTCGGCGGTTTTAGCGGACGGGGCATGCGGCTTGCGGGCCTGCTGCGCCTCGCGCTGGTCCTTACGCGGAGTTTTTTCGCGCTCATCCGCGGCAGTTTTTCGCTCCGGTTCGCGTGCGCTATGGGATTGCGCCGGGTGGCTGTGCGGCTGCGGGGAATGAGGTTTGTGCGAAGCTTCAGGCGCCTGCTGCGGCTTATGCGCGGGAGCATGCGCGGCCTGCGTGTGGGCGGCATTGCCATGGGCGGTGGAGGGCGTGCCGGTTTCCGGGGCGGAATGAGGCTTGTGCGAAGGCTGGTTGGTGGTGGGCATAAGATACTCCATAAAGGGATGATTCAGGGGATGATTCAGGGCAAAACGTCGCCGGGCATGCGTAGACGGTTTCAAGAGGCGAGTCGTGGAAACGGCGCTGTAGCGAGTACCGCACAACCTAACGGGTTCAATCGTAAGCACTCCATGCGTAAATATAAAAATCTATATCAGCGGCATGTAAATCCTTTCAGAAAGTGGCCCTGAAGGGAGATTTACCAGTAAAAATTGACTTTCTTCATGCTGCTGCCGACGGTCACCGTCTGCTGCTTGGCATTGCCTTCATGGGTGGCGCTGATCTGATAAGTGCCGGCAGGGAGCTTGACGAACATCAGCGGCCCGTCCGGCGTGACATTCAGAATTTCATTGCCCTGCTTGCGGATAACGACATTGGCGTCGCTGATATATTCGCCGCCTTTGTCCGCCATTTCGAGCTTGAGGTTAAAGTCGCGGCTCATGCGCAGGATCGCCGCCCGTTCCCCTTCGCCTACCCCGCCGCTGATATAGGAGGCATCGCCTTTGGTCTGCACCTGCGGCAACTGCGCCTGTACGGATTCACTCATGGATTCATCCTCGGCGTCCATGGCGGCATGCTTGCCTATGGCGGCCTGCACGCTGGGAACATAGCCGTTAGCTGTTGGCATTTTCAGCACCTGATCGCCTTGTTGCGCCACCGCCGTAAACGGCAGCAGGCATAGGGCGGCACAGAATATTCGTTTTGCATGGGGTGTCATAATGATCTCCTTCATCGTTAAAGAAGCCGCATATGGAAGGGCTAATTTCCTCCGGTTACAGCAGCATCGTTTCTAGATAGTATGCAGCATAATCATTAGAAAAAATATCTCCCTGATTTATGTCAAGGATCAATAGTGAAAGCAATTGATAGGGCAAAAGCGCTTTTAAGCAAAACCGTCATCCTCTGAGAGGATGACGGTGCAACACCATTTTGCATGCATTTGCAATATCTCATGAGCGTTTATGGAATATTCCAGCCATACCAAGCAGCGTGGCTACGCCTACACCGGCGGCAAACGCAATGCCGACGCTGGCCATCGGATGGCTGACAATGCTTTCCTCGGCGTGTTCGCACGCATGGTTAGCCTGCTCTTTCAGGTGCGAGGCGCGGTTCTTAATCGTTGCAATGATTTTGCTGTCGCAGATTTCCTTATATGTCATGTTGTCCTCCGTAATACTATGACAAGGTTAAGCGTGCGCCGGATGCCGTAAGAACGCCATATGGAAGCCGGGGCATGCGGTAAGCTATTCGTAAATGGTTGATTCACGCCAATATCCGTGAAGCCGAATAAATCAGCAGCGCAAATCCGAGCAGAATGGTTAATTCCTGGGCTAAAGCGAAAAGATAGGGAACGGTGCGTCCCATAAGGTCACGGTAAGCCATGCCTAATCCGCCCAGGGCAGCTAACAGCAGAACAATTAGCCCCTCCACCGGTCGTATGGTGGCGACAACGGTGTAGAAGGTAAGCAAAATCATTCCCGTGGCCGTGGCGATATTATGCACAATCAGCAGACCGGTGGATGTCTGGCGCCTATACAGCAGCGAGTAAACAACCATCATTCCAATGAGTGCTGTAAGGGCAAAGATGCCGATGGCGGTTAAAAGCATGAGGTACTACTCACATAATTAAAGTGATATGCGCAGGTTATTTTGCATGGCGTAAGGATTCCATGAGATGCGGCGCCGGGGCAGGTAAAATACCTGATGGAATGAAGCGGTGAAGATGCAGCAAAGAATCCATGTGGCATTAGCGAAAATTTAACTCGCATCCTTTATGCAGAGAAGTTGCTGTACAGACATCGACAGGTTGCATTGACATCCTAAAAACGTGTATGTACTGACAATACTATTCCAGTCATAGATAGGGCTTCTGTGAAAGCAGGTTTGAAAGTGTGGGTTGGGTGCATGGGCTTGCTCGCCATTGGCGGGTGCAACAGTCTGGCACCTGATGTTTTCGATCCGAAATCACATAACGTGATCGACCCCGCAAAGAAACTCAAGCGCGAGGATTACCGCGCCATGCTTGATCCGAATGCGCCACCGAGTTCTGAAGCGGAAGGTGATTATTCCCGCTTTAAAACCAGCGTCAGCGCAGGGTCTGCCGAACCGCCTATTCCGGATATCGCGCCGATCCTTGCCACGCCGCAGGCGCCGAAGCTCGGCCAGACCAAGCTGGTATCGCTGGCCGTCACGGACGATGTGCCGCTGAAAGACGTTTTGCTCGAGCTGGCGCGGCTTGCTGATATCGATATCGAAATCGACGCCGGCATTTCCGGCGGCATCGCCTTCCGCGCCAAAGAAAAGCCGTTTAATGAGGTGATTGAGCGTATTGCCGACCTTGCGGGCCTGCGCTACAGCATGAAGAATAACGTGCTGCGCGTGGAGCGGGATACCCCGTTTGTTGAAATTTATCCCATCGATTTCCTGAATCTGGAGCGCAGCACCCAGAGCACGGTCAATATCAGCACCAACGTGCTTTCCGGCGGCGGAAGCAGCTCCTCCAGCAGCTCTTCCAGTTCCTCCAGCTCTTCCAGTTCTTCCAGCGGCAGCAGTGGCGGGCTGAATACCGGCTCCACCTCCACCATCACCGCCAAAGCCGATAGCGATTTCTGGAAGCAGTTTGAAGACGGGGTGAAGCAGATACTAAGCTTCCAGCCGGCAAGCCGGGTCGCTCAGGCCAATATTCCTGCGCAGACTGCCATGCCGGCGGCAAATGCGGACGCTTCTGCATCTGCCTCGCCCGGCGCGGCTGCCGCAACACCAGCTTCCGGCGCATCGGCGTCGAGTGCATCTAACGCCACGGGGAGCAGTGCATCTAGTGGAGGCAGCGCATCTTTTTATATCCTGAACAAGCAGGCATCCACGCTGACAGTTTCCGCCACTCAGAAGCAGCATGTCATGGTAAAGGAATTCCTGCGTAAAATGCAGGCCAATGCTTCCGCGCAGGTGCTGATTGAAGCTAAAATCGTTGAAGTTTCCCTCTCTCAACAGTTCCAAAGTGGTATCGATTGGGCAAGGCTCGGCAGTAGCAAAATCAACTCCGTGATCAAGTTCGGCTCGGTAACCGATGTTACCAACGCCGCCACGCTTAATGTTAATACCGGCAACGATCTGCAGGCGGCAGTGACGCTGGCGGAGGAGTTCGGCACCACGCGCACGCTCTCCAGCCCGCGCCTGCATGCCATCAATAACCAGCAGGCGGTGCTGACCTTTGCCGAAAATCAAGTCTATTTCCAATTGAAGATCGATAAGCAGACATCCACCGGCACCAGCACCACCACGGACACTACTGTTAATAGCGAAATCAAAACCGTGCCCATCGGTATTATCCTTGCCATGATGCCCTCCATCAGCCTGGAAAATGATGAAGTTACCCTGAATGTGCGCCCGACGCTCTCACGTGTGACCGGTTTTGTTAACGACCCGGCGGTGGCCTATCTGGTGGCGCAGTCCGGCGGTGCGCTGACCAACATCGAGAGCAAGGTGCCGGTGGTGGAGGTGCGCGAGCTGGATTCCATCCTGAAGCTTAAAAGCGGCCAGGTGATGGTGATCGGCGGGCTGATGGAAGATAAGTCGATCAACGGCGAAAACGGCATTCCGGGACTGGCGGAAGTGCCGGTCGTTGGCAACCTGTTTAAGGGAATCGACCGTCAGAACAATACGAAGGAACTGGTGATTTTCATCCGTGCCACTATCATTGACAGCCGCGGCAATGTTCCTGATGCTGACCGCGCCGTCTATCAGAAATTCACCCGCGATCCGCGTCCTATCGCATTCTGAGGCTTATGTTACGTACCAACGTTCGCTATGTTCTGCTGTGTGCCCTGCGCGACAGGCTTTTTATCGGCCTGCTGATCGGCGTGGTTGCCGCTTCCATTCTCTCGGCCGTGCTTGGCAGCACCGCATTTCTGGAAGAGCGTGAAATGACACTCGCTTTTGCCGCTGAGACCACGCGCATGGTGCTGGTGGTCGGGCTGATTGTGTTTGTCTGCTTCCATATCCGCTCCAGCTTCGATAGCCGCGAAATTGACGTCATGCTGTCGCGCCCCCTGTCGCGTGGGCAATTGGTGATCGATCACTGGCTGGGCTTTTCGCTGGTGTCCCTGTGCCTGGTATTGCCAACCTTGGGCGTCATGGCCCTGATAGGGACGCTTAACCATACCGGCTTCATGTGGTGGAGCGTCAGCCTGCTGCTGGAAACCTGGTTCGTGGTGGCGCTGGCGCTGTTTGCTGCCTTGCTGCTAAAAAGCGCGGTAAGCGCGGTAATGGCGTCGCTCGGCTTTTATGTGCTGTCGCGGATTATGATTTACTTCATTATGACGGCGCATTCCACCATCAGCGCCGGCAAATATCCGTTGATGCGCTTCGTGCTGGACGCCACTTCAATTGTCATGCCGCGCCTCGACCTGTTCGCCAAAAGTGAATGGCTGATATACGGCCTGAAAACAGGCCATGAATGGAGCCTGTTCCTGACGCAGGCGGCGATTTACATCCCGCTGTTGATCTGCGCCTCCATCATCGATTTCCGCCGCAAGCAGTTTTAATATGTGTTTCCGCCGCTCGCATTCGCTGCATGCCTGCTTTGGAGTGCTGCTTGCTTTGCAGGCGCTTTACTGGTGGCATGCCAGACCCTACCAGCCCGATCTCTCAATCGTGCCGAACGTGCCGCGCGCCGAGGCGGTAAAAGCGATTTCCATGGGTGATGAGGAGTTCTATTTCCGCACCCTGGCGCTGATGCTGCAGAATGCCGGCGATACGTTCGGGCGCGCCACGCCCCTGAAGAATTATGATTTTACTCGCCTGCAACGCTGGTTTGGCCTACTGGACCAGTTGAATTCGCGCTCCAACATGATTCCCGCCATGGCCGCTTATTATTATAGCCAGTCGCAGAACGAGGCGGATGCGCGCTATATTGTGGATTATCTCTATGCGCATGCCTCGCGCGACGTGGAGCATAAATGGTGGTGGCTGATCCAGGCGATTTATCTCTCCATGCATAAGCTGCACGATATGGAGCTGACGCTGAAAGTGGCGCAGCCGCTGCTGAACGCTGATGTTCCCGCCTGGGCGCAGCAGATGCTGGCGGTAGTGTACGAAAAGCGCGGGGAAATGGGTGATGCGCTGCGCATCATGGAAACCATTAAAGAGCACGCCAAGCAAATGACGGATGCCGATTTGAAATACATGAAGTACTTCATTGATGAGCGCATTAAGAAGCTGGATGATATAAATAAAAACAAGCAGAAGCCAGAAAACTAAATCGCAGATAACTGAAATTTTACTAAATATTAATGCAATGTCGTTATCCTGATGGCTACTCAGCGAGAACGGCTCCAGTGAACGAGATTCTTCTTACCATTACTCAGGCATTACAGCTGGTTGCACTGGCACCATGCATTTTTGTGATTGCCTTCCTGCTGTGCTCGGCGCGCAAGAATGGCGATAATGTGGTGCCGATTCTCTATTTTCTTAGTCTTGCTAATTACTTCATTATTCCCCTGCTTTCGATCTTCGGCTCTGAAGTGGAGAATGTATATGTCAAAGGCATGCTGCAACTGGCTGCTTCCACCAACGTGGCATTCAGCTTTTTACTGGTGATCCAGTTCTTACAGGGACGCATCCCGCCGCTGAAATACTGGCTGATTCTCACCATTCCCCTGATCGGCGGCAGCCCGTTTATCTATGCCTCCACCTTTGCGACGGAAGTCTGCCTGGATGGCCAATCCTGCTACGCGGTGGAATCGCTGCGCACGCTGTATAATATTTTCGGCTCCGCACTGATATTCCTGATGCTGGTCCTTCAATTCTCCCGCAGCAGCGCCCGCATCGCTTTCGACGATGTGGACCGCACGCACAAATACTGGCTGATCATTGCTCTGGTGTTGCTGAACCTAGTGCTGCTTATCATCGATCTGCTGCTGGTGGCCAGCCGCGTGTCGCCTGATAACGCGCTTTTCTCGCTGACGCTGCTGCGCATCGCCTTCATCTACCTGGTGCTGACTTCCATCTTCCGCGTGTTTTACGATTTATTCGATATCGAATTGATGGGGGAGACCAAGAGCGTCGGGCGCAATCCCGAACTCGATAAGCAGATGATCGAGCGCATTCATGCCCTGCTTGGCCGCGACCATATTTACCGCCAGATGGGACTGAGCCGCGAAAGCTTGGCCAAACAGCTGAATATCTCGGAACAGCAGGTATCGCGCATCGTCAATACCTATTTCGGCAAGAACTTCAATGAGCTGATCAATGAACACCGCATCCGCGAAGCCAAGGACCGTCTGCTCACCGAGGATACGCAGGTGACCGTGATTGCGTTCGACGTGGGCTTCAGCTCCATCGCCTCCTTCAACCGTGTTTTCCGTGAAATGGTAGGGTCTTCACCAACGGAATTCAGGAATTTCCACAAGAATAGTCCCAGATAACCAGCCTAAGCAATATCCGCTACGCTATTGCTTCGGATAGCGGTATTCCACATCTCCGCTGCCGGAGAGTTTTTCCCAGAAGGATGCGCCAAGCTCGAAATCTTCGTCACCCTTCTGATTGCCGCGAATCGGCTTGCGCTGTGCGGTAGCCGCAGGTGCGGAGGATTCATGCCGCCAGGGCAGCAAGCCTTGCAGGGTGAAGCCGCGGCTTGCCACCGGAATATCATGCGCGGGCGTGCCGGCCAGTGCCGGCTGCATATAATCGTGCCAGATGGAGGCGGGCAGGGAACCGCCGGTGACTTTCTTCATCGGCGTGGCATCGTCATTGCCGACCCAGACGCCAGTGGCGAGCTCCGGCGTGAAGCCGATGAACCAGGCGTCTTTATAATCGGAGGTAGTTCCGGTTTTGCCCGCCACATCGCGCCCGATGCGGGCGGCCTTGCCAGTGCCGTCAGTGACCACATGCATCAGCATGTCATCCATCATCCCTACCGTTTCCTGCGAAAGCTCCGCCGCGCGCGAAGGCTCCCGGCGCTGGTAGAGCGGCTTGCCGTCCGAAGTCTTGATCAGCAAAATGCCATAAGGCTGCACGGAGAGGCCCTGCGCCGCCAGATGCGCATAGGCGGTGGTCAGTTCCATCAAGGAGAGCTCGTTGCTTCCCAGAGCAATGCTGGGGTCGGGGCGCAGTTCGGAGGTAATCCCCAGGCGCTCGGCCATCTGGATCACGTTATTGCGCCCGAAGCGTTCCGAGAGCGACACCGCCACGGTGTTGATAGACTGCGCCAGCGCCTCGCGCATGCTCATCTCGCCCTGGTAGCCGTTTTTATAATTCTGCGGCTGCCATTTGCCGATGCGGATAGGGCGATCCTCCACCGCGCTGTCGGGGGACATGCCATTTTCTAGAGCCGTCAGGTAAACGAACAGCTTGAAGGCCGAGCCGGGCTGGCGCTTGCCCTGCACGGCGCGGTTGTATTGGCTCTCGCCATAGGAGCGCCCGCCGATCAGCGCCCGCACCGCGCCGTCCGGTTGCATAGAGACCAGCGCCGCCTGGCTTGCGTTCATCGCTTCGCCTTTTTTATCCATCACTCCGGCAATGGCATGCTCGGCGGCCAGCTGCAATTGCGGGCTTAAGGTGGTGGTGACTTCCAGATCAGCATTGACGTTGCCGATCAGGTCTGGGATCTGGTCCACCACCCAATCGGTGAAGTACATGGTGCTGCGCGCGCCTTCATTGCGGCGCGACATCAGGCTTTTCAGTTCCGCCGTGCCCTGCGCCAGCTGCTTGTCGTCGAGATAGCCGGCGTCCTGCATGTTGATCAGCACCTGCTCGGCGCGCTTGCGGGCGAGGGTGGCGTTGCCGGTGGGGGCGTAGCGCGAGGGGGCTTTGAGCAGGCCGGTGATGAGGGCGGATTCACTGAGCGTCAGATTGCGCGCCGATTTGCCGAAATAGCGGTGCGCCGCCGCATCCACCCCGTACGTGCCCGCGCCGAGATAGACGCGGTTCAGGTAAATGGTGATAATGTCGTTCTTGCTGAAGCGGCTTTCCAGCTTGAAGGCGAGCAGCGCCTCACGCAATTTGCGCATAAGCGTGCGGTCGGGGCTGAGAAACACGTTTTTCGCCAGTTGCTGGGTGATGGTGCTGCCGCCCTGCACCAGCCGGTGGGCGCGGAAATTGGTATAGATGGCGCGCGCCAGCCCCAGCGGGTCGATGCCGAAATGATGGTAGAAATTGCGGTCTTCGGTGGCTAGCAATGAGTCGATCAGCGGCTTGGGCAGGTCGCGGTAGGCGATATATTCGCCGTACACATCGCCGTAGGAGCCGATGATCTCGCCGTTTTCCGCGCGCACCACGATGCTCGGGGTTTTTGTGACGCGGTTCAAATCGTCAATTGAGGGCAGGGTAAGCCACAGCCAGGCGAAGAACAGCGCTAAGGCAATCCCGGCATACATGACTGGTTTGCGCAGACGCTGCCATAACCAGCCAAACAATGCCCTTATCCGCCCGCCCTTGCGCCGCTTGCGGCGCGGACGCGCTGAAGCGCCGCGCCGGTATGCCGGTGCGCTGACACTCCGGCCCGAATCCAGCTTGGGTGCGCTGCGGCGCGCGGATGCGCGGCGTTTTTTGCGAAACAGGCGTTTCAGAAGGCGTTTGAGGAAGCGCTTGAGCTTGCGGGTGATCGGCATGAAGAACTATGATTCCGGTTTCTTGTTAAGCACATAGCGCAGCTTGCGCACGGCCAGCGCCCGTAAATCCGCCGGCGCGGCATTGGCCGGCCCCATGATGCTTGCTTCGGTATGGGTAACGGGATCAATGGCGGTCACCTTCACCTGCCCGCCGATTTGCGTGAATTCAAGGATAATATCGCTGCCTGTGTTCCTGCCGCCCATGCGTGCGTTTATACACCCGTTTGCATGAACCAGGCAATGATTGCAAATGAAAAGCCTGTAATTATAGCGGCGGCTGTTTCCGGGCCTTGGCCTTGCTTTCCTTGCGCAACGGGCGTGATACCGGGCAGATTTCCTGCAAAAACCCGTTGAGCGTATTCACCAGGTTATTTTCCACCAGGCTGTAATGGATAAACTGGCCTTTTTTCTCGCCCGCGATCAGTCCGGCATTCTCCAGGATGCTTAAATGCTTGGACAGGGACGGCTTGGAAATATCGAACCGCTTGGCGATTTCGCCTGCCGTCATGCCCGACGCCGAGAGATAAGCCAGAATCTTGCGGCGCGTGGTGGAGGATAGTGCTTCAAAAACCTTTTCCATCAGTATCTTCCAGTCGAATCATAAAAATATAATTAGCTTATTGACTAATTGTCTAAATGACAATATGGTGCGCTTATTAGCTATTTAGCTAAATATAATATTATAAGTAAAAAATTACAAGGAGTCATTCTATGGTAGTGTTTGTCTATATGTTTTATTTGCTGGCAAGCGTCGTGATAACCCTGTGGGTAGGGCATACGCTGCACCGCAATGGCCGGGTGTTTCTGGCGCAGAATTTCAACGGCAACGAAGCGCTGGCAGATTCGGTGAATCACCTGCTGCTGGTGGGGTTCTACCTGGTGAATCTTGGCTTCATCAGTCTGGCGCTGCGCTACGGTGTCAAGCCGCTCAACCTGGAAGAGGGCATTGAGTTTTTAAGCACCAAAATCGGTCTGGTGATTATGGTGCTGGGCGCGATGCATTTTTTTAATATACGCACGCTGGTGAAGTTTCGTAATTTTAAATGGGCGGTTCCTGCGCCTGCCGCGGAGTGAATATGGATATGACTACTCAACAGGAAGGCGTCTGGCTGGTGTATGACGGCGAATGTCCTCTTTGCCGGGCGGGGGCAGGCAGTTTCTGCCTCGCGCCTGAAGAGGGCGCGCTGCACCGGGTGGACAAACGCACCGGCGAATCGCACCCACTGGTGCAGGAACTTCGCGCAAAGAAGATAAACCTGAACAACGGCATGGTGCTTAAATATCGCGGCCAATTGTACCAGGGCGCCGACGCCCTGCACCTGATGAGCCGCCTGGGCAGCGGAAACGGCTGGGCGGCGCGCGCCAGCCGTTGGCTATTCCGGACGCGCTTTACCACCCGGCTGTGCTATCCCTTCCTTCGCCTTGCCCGCCGCGTATTGATCGCATGCAAGGGCGTGCAGGCGTTTGAAGGCTGACTACCGGCAGAGTTGCGCTAAGGCGTCGGAGAATCTGGCGGTGCTAAAGGCAGGCGTGGGCGGCGCAGATGTGTGCCATGCCTGCAGGCGCAACAGGAGCGATTTTCGTAACCGCACATCCGTCAGGCGCAGTTTTCGCTCATATTTCGCATAGAGCTGGTCCAGCACAGCATCCGGCAGCGGGATGAATTGCACGCCCTGTGCCTTATACGCGCTCAGTAAATCATCCATCATCAGGGCGGTAAAGGCGTTCATGTGCAGAAGCAGCGTATGCTTGATGGGGCGGTCGTATTTGATCTCTGCCTGACGGGTCTTTGCTTTAAGCGCATTGAGCGCTGCCCGCAGGTAGGTTTTTTGCAGAAAAGCAATGCCATCAGCATTGCCTTGCAGCCGGCAGCGCGCATAGGGCTCGCTCCATTCCCAGTCGCGGAAATCAATGGTGACATTGGCTACCAGATAATTCTTTTCCGCCAGATAGCGACTGATCTCCGCTTCTTTCTCCGGGGTGTCGCCGGTATCCAGGTACGGATAGCGGAAGTAGCGCCAGCTATTATCGGGGGAGAGCTGTGCAAGCACAGGTTCGTTGCGCGCAATATCCGTTTTATAAGCGCTGGCCGGTATCATGTTCAGGTGCGGATGCGAATAGGTGTGATTGCCCAGCTTGTATCCCTGCCTTATCCACATGTGCAGCACCTCAAGCAAAGCGGGGTCGGCTGCAAGCTTATCGCCGTTTACGAAGCCGTACACTTCCGGCGCGCCGTTCCGCTTCAGGCTTTCCAGCATGCGCGCCGCCGTATCAATCGGGGGAATGCCCGCCTGCGGCATGTCGTGGATGATGGGAAGGTCATCGACTGTAATGGCAAGCTGGACAGGTACCGCATGCGCATCCCTTATTGCCGCCAGCAGGCAGAAGGTGGTGACGGTCAGGTGCAGGAAGGTTGCGGTACGGCTCATAAAACGGCTCTGATATGGAAGCGGTGCGCTACCCCCGCCGCACCATCACGAAATCCTCCATCACGAAGCCGTTGCCGATGTCGGTATTCTTGGTGCCTTCGATGGTGAAGCCGTGGCGGAAATAGAAATTGATGGAATTAGTGTTATCGCGGTTAACGCCGAGGCTAAGCTGTTTCGGCGCATAAAGGCCGATCGCGTGTTGCAGCATGCGGCTGCCGATGCCGATGCCGTGCAGCTCCTTATCCACATACAACTTATGCAGGTGCCAGTGACCTTCCTCCTCCTGCGAGAGCGACATATAGCCCACCGGCATGTCGTCCGCTTCCACGATCCAGAATTCATGGGCTTCTTCCATTATCTGCTGGTGGAGGGATTCCGGGGAATACATCAACTCAAGCATGTAGTCGATCTGGTCTTGGGTGAGGATGGCGGGGTAATGCGCCTGCCAGATGCGCTTGGCCAGCGCGCCGAGCAGCAGCGCGTCGAACATACCGGCCCGGCGCAGCTCCACCTGCATCGGCGTAATGGCGGCGCTTACACGCTCCAAGGGTAAAATATCGCTCATAGCAAGCCTCGCATTCAAACGTTACGCAACAAAGTCCTCCCCCTAGAGGGAGTTATAGGCGTTCAATAATTTCCTCACCTCCCGCTCATCCACCCCGTGCTGCACGAAAGACTGGCCGATGCCGCGGGCGAGGATGAAGGTGAGTTTTCCGTCTTTGGCTTTTTTGTCGTGCGCCATGTGCCCGAGCAATGCATCGACACTCCAGTGCGGGCGGATGTCGCGCGGGGAGGCGGGGAGGTGGTGCGTGCGCAAATGCTGCTCCACCGCGTCGGCGTCCGCTTCCGGGCAAAGGCCGAGCTGGACCGAGAGGCGGAAGGCCAGGTGCATGCCGATGGCCACCGCTTCGCCGTGCAGCAATTCGGGGCCGAAGCCGGTTTCGGCTTCAAGCGCATGGCCGAACGTATGGCCGAGATTGAGCAGCGCCCGCGCATCCCGCTCGCGCTCGTCGGCGGCGACGATGGCGGCCTTGGCGGCGCAGGAGGTGCGGATGATGTGGATCAGCTTCGGCATGTCGCCCGCCAGCGCGTCCGCGCCGTTGGCTTCCAGCCAGCTAAAGAAGGCCGCGTCGTTGATCAGGCCGTATTTCACCACTTCGGCGTAACCGGCGCGCAATTCGCGCGGAGGCAGGCTTTGTAATGCACTCACATCAATCAGCACCGCGCGCGGCTGGTGGAAGCTGCCGGCGAGGTTCTTGCCGTGGCGCGTGTTGATGCCGGTCTTGCCGCCGACGGAGCTGTCCACCTGGGAGAGCAATGTGGTGGGAATCTGGATGAATTCCAGCCCGCGCAGCAGGATGCTGGCGGCGAAACCGGTTAAATCGCCCATTACCCCGCCGCCGAGCGCGACCAATACGCTGTTCCGGTCCGGCGCGAGCGCCAGCACGCTTTCCACCAGATGCTCCAGCGTGGCGAAGGATTTACTCTGCTCGCCGGGAGGCAGGATGATCGGAGTATAGCGAATATTCGCATCGTCAAGCGCGTTGCACAGCCGATGCAGGTAAAGCCGCGCCACCGTTTCGTCGCTCACGATAATCGCGCGCCGCCCGGCAAGCTGCGCCGCCAGCAATGCTCCGGCGCGCGCTAGCAGGCGCTCGCCGATGAGAATATCGTAGCTGCGTGTGCCCAGCTCGACGCGTAAACGCTCCATCAGGTCTGCTCCCGCGCCCGCAACGCGGCGATGATTTCATCCACCACGCTCTCATGCGTGGAATCGCTGCTGTCGATGGTGATGGGGGCTTCGGAATACACTGGATAGCGCTCATCCATCAGCTTGCTCATGATCGCCTTGCGGTCACCGGTCTTGAGCAGGGGCCGCGTATCGCGGCGGGAGACGCGCTCCAATAATACATCCAGATCGGCTTTCAGCCAGATGGCGGTGGCTTTTTTCAGGATGCTTTCGCGGATATGCGCATTCATGAACGCGCCGCCGCCGGTGGCGATCACGCTTGGCCCGCTACCCAGCAGGCGCTGCATGACGCGCTTTTCCAGATCACGAAACACATCCTCGCCGTAAATTTCAAAAATATCGGAGATGCTGCACCCTGCCGCCTCGACGATTTCCTGGTCCGAATCCACGAAGGGAAGCGACAGCACGGAAGACAGGCGGCGGCCAATGGTGGTTTTGCCCGCGCCCATCAGCCCGACCAGCACCAGGTTCTGGCGGATATCGAGCTTGGCTTTTTTTGCTTTTTTTGCTTCTATGGCCATGATCTTCCCATCTTGCAGCCCGGACGTTAAAGGAAAGTAGGAAAAATGCAACATTACCGTTCAAAACGCTCGCGCGCGCCATACCTGCTGGGGGCGTTGATTGCGGTGCTGGTTCTCAGCGCGGCGGGGCTGATGTTCTACCAGCCGCCGATGGCGCAGGAAAAAGTGGAAAAAACGCTTCCTTCATTGCAGTTTACCGCACCAAGCGCCAATGCCAGGCCACAAGGCTGAGGCGCATCTCGGCGCATTCCTGGAGATGATGGCAGCGGAGCGCGCCGCCTCGGCCAACACGCTCGCCGCCTACCGGCGCGATCTGGAGGATTTCTTAAGCCATCTCAAGGCGAAGTCCCTTCAGCCGGATGCGGTCACGCTGCCGGTGCTGGAAGAGTATGTGATGCGCCTGAGCCGCGATGGGTTCACGCAGGCGACCATTGCCCGGAGAGTGGCCTCGGTGCGGCAATATTACCAGTTCCTGACCAGCGAGGGCGTCTGCGACGCCGACCCGGCGGCAACCCTCTCGCCGCCCAAGCGCAGGCGCAGTCTACCACGCACTTTCAACCAAACTGATCTGGCGCGGCTGCTGGCGGTGGCGGCGGAAGATAAATCAGCGCAAGGATTACGCCTACGGGCGATGGTGGAGCTGGTGTATAGTGCGGGCCTGCGCGTCTCCGAGCTGGTGACGCTGAAACTCTCCGACATGCAGGCGCGGATGCGCCCGGGCGAGGCGGCCTCGGTCAGCGAGATGATCGCGGTAACGGGCAAAGGCAAAAAAGAGCGGCTGGTGCCGCTGCATGGGCAGGCGCGGCAGGCGGTAACGGAGTATTTGGCGGTGCGGCAGGTATTTTTAAAGAAGAATGCCGCTTCACCATGGTTATTCCCTTACGCGCGGGCGGAAGGATATGTGACTCGCCAGCAATTCGGCGTGATGCTGAAGGAGCTTGCGCTAAAGGCGGATCTGGACCCCGAGATCATCTCCCCGCATAAAATCCGCCATTCCTTCGCCACGCATTTGCTGGAAGGCGGGGCAGACTTACGCGTAATTCAGGAACTGCTCGGCCATGCCGATATCTCCACCACCCAGATTTACACGCATGTGGCGGGAAAGCAGCTGCAGCAGCTGGTGGAGCAGAAGCACCCGCTGGGCAAGCGGCTTAAAAAAACCGAAAACCAGTAAACGCTGATTCTTATCATGATTTTACGCAGGCGCTTTGCCTGCCATACTGCTTGCTGAGGGCAAAGCCGCTTGAATCGGCTGTAGCGCATTGCCCTGGATGGCGCTGATTCAATTCTTAGGAGCAAATACAATGATTACACTTACCAAACTTGGCAGCCATAGCCTGCCCCTTCTGGAAGAAGATTTTGATGAAGAAATGGATATGCACGCAGTTTACATGCGGCCGGTTGTTGATCTGGATCTGATTTGAAACATGTGGCAAGGGAGAGTTTATGCGGCCTTGATGCCTGCGGAGGCTTCTCCTATTCGATTCTTAACAGCTGGAGTTGCACCTTTATGACTTCGCAATGCCTGCATATAGGTGCTGAGCTAAGCAATCATCTTATATAACCATGTTGAGCGCAGATACATAAATATCGCGAGCATATTCTGATTGACTGAAATAAAGGTTACTATGGCACTCCGAACCACCAGCATCACAACAAACATCGTGTTAAGCTTGGTGGTTTTTCTAAGTATGGCGATAGTGGTTTTTACCATGGTGGGAGAGCGTCACTCTGCAGAGCAAATTAAAATGGATGCGGATTTGCCGGTTTCGCCCGCACAAGCGAAAGGAAGGCTATGATTCCCGTCTGCTGCACAATACTGCGCGGTAATAGCTTTCAGTTGCTTAGAAGTGCGGCTTTAGATGTTCTATTAATTGTGCATCGATAGTACGGAATGCATTTATATTGATAAATATCAATATAAATCAATAATTTAGAAAAAACTTAAATATATTTATAGATATTTTACACGCAATACGGTTCAGTTTTATCCTGAATACATTTTCGAGATCGTACATTAATAATGAATCCAAGCCCTGCCAGCGTTATTACCTGTATCAGCGGACAACCGCGTGACGGAACGCTCTTACGTGCAGGGTTTAATCGCTCAAAGAAGTTAGGCGTTCCCTGGATTGTCCTGCATATCGATCAGCCGGCGGCATATTCGCCGACGGAGCTGGAATCACTGGCGCGGAGCCTGGCGAATGCCGAGGCAGCGGGTGCGCACGTGATACGCCGCCACTCACCGACAGTAGAGGAAGGAATTCTTTCATTCCTGCGTGATGAAACGCAAGCATTTCACGGCTCTGCCCATATCCTGATTGGCGAAACGGTGCGCAGGCTGCATATGCCCTGGAAGGCGCGGGCAGTCGCTCAGCATATTCGCCGCCGCCTTCAGCCTGGATATCAATTGGAAATTATTCCCCTGCACGAGCGTACCGCCTATCCGTTTCATACCGTCATTGCGCCATTTTTCAAGGGTTCCAGCATGCGCGGCCTGGCGGAAGCGGTGATTTTCGTGCTTTGCGCCACCTTGCTGAGCGAAGCATTGCGCATCTTCCTTCCTGAATCGTCGTTTGCAATCTATACGCATAACATTTCCCTGATCTACCTGATTGCCTGCGCCATTACCTCCATTCGCTGCGGCATCGTTCCGGCGTTGATTGCTTCGGTCATCAGTTTCCTGACGCTGATGTTCTTTTATACTCCCCCTACCTTTTCTTTTATGATTGCCGAGCTGGGGGATGCCATTAACCTATTGCTGTTTCTTGGCGCGGCAGTATTTATTTCCCTTTTCGGCAGCGGCACGCATGCCTATATCCTGCAGGCGAAAGAGCGCGAGCGCTATCTGCAGGCGCTTGTCAATATCAGCGGTACGCTGAACCGATCCTATACACGCCATGAGGCGTTGGAATACCTGCACCGGGAGATGCATGCGCTGCTGCGGCTGGAAGTGGCATATTTCCTGCCGAGCGCCATGAACCAGGAAGCGGTGGGTACCGTTTATCCGCCGGAGACAAAGCTCGATCCCAAAAGCCTTCCTGCTTTCGAGCAGTGCTGGCGCGATTATTTGCCGACCGGCTATCAGACGCCTTATTTCGACAAAGCCGGGTGGCGTTTCGAAATCATGATGTCGGCGCAAGGATTTGTGGGGATTCTCGGTGCAAAAGTACCGGAGGATCAGGGCCTCGCCATGTCGCTGGGATTGATGCTCACCCTGCTTGCCGACCTTTCCGCTTCCATCCTCGCGCGCATCGACCAGACGCAGATGATGGAGGAAAGCCGCGTGCAGGAAGAACGGGAAAAACTGCGCTCAATGGTGCTCTCCGCCGTGTCGCACGATTTAAAGACACCACTGGCTTCCATCATTGGTTCGCTCGATATTTACCACCGGCTGCATGCCAGCCTGACACCCGAGCGGCGCAATGCGCTTACGCATACCGCCTATGAAGAAGCGGTAAGGCTGGATAGTTTTATTACCAATATCATCGATATGGCGCGGCTGGAGAGCGGAAAGATTACCGTAAACCGTGAATGGACCGATCCGGTATTGATGGTACGGCGCATCGTGCGCAAAATGGAGGGCCGTCTGTCGGGTCACAGGGTCGAGCTGCATATGCCTGCCAAACCCTTTGAAGCGGAGATAGATGCAGCGCTGATGGAAAAAGCAATCACCCATTTGCTGGATAACGCGGTAAAATATACTCTACCCGATACGCAGATCGATATCACACTGGAAATGCGTGGTCATGATCTGCTGTTCAGCGTGCAGGACCATGGCAAAGGCATTCCCGAGGGGATGGAAGAAGCAATTTTCAATAAATATACGCGTCTGCATAAGAAAGACATGGCGGTGGCGGGCACCGGGCTTGGGCTGTCCATCTCCCGCAGCATTGCGCAGGCGCATGGAGGAAGTTTACGCGGTGTGACAAGCGGTAACGGTGCATTATTCACCATAGAACTCCCGGGTGCGCGCCCCCTGGCCGTTGCCGAATTACCGGAAGAAGCTATGGCCTCTTAATTCAGGGGGGTGTATAAAAAAAGGCCCGTTTAATAACGGGCCTTTTTTTATAGATATTGTCGCGTTGTTGCCTTAGACGGGGGGATTGGCGCGTCTTCCGGTCACCATGCTGTAAACCAGGCTGGCTACGAACAGGATCACGAACAGCACCGCCAGGAACTGCGCGATGGAACCAAACGTTCCAGCCAGTCCGCCGAAGCCAAGGATCGCCGCTACAACTGCGAGCAGAAAAAAGGTAATCACCCAAGTAAGCATAAAACATTCTCCTTCTTGATTAACGATTCCTACGCTACCGTAAAAAAAATTAAGCCGTTGCAGGGGAGAAACGGAAGTAGCATAAAATGAATGTAAAACGATTCCATATAAGCATATGTCACAAAGAAGAAGATAATTCAGTGAATTAGTTGATAGTGGTTTTATATTGTACTCCACGGCTTAGGCTGCCTTTTTAACATATGGGTAGCTAGCATAAGGTTATCACAAAGGATGACCCTATGCGCACTTACCGCCATGCCTTACCCTCCTCACACCCGTTCATCGGATTGTTCCGCCTATTGCCGGTTGCAGTGCTGGCGATAAGCATTCCCTTTTGGGGACATATAAGTGAGCTGGCGCAATTCACTTTGCATCTATCCGCCTGGCTGCGAAATAATGTTTCCGATCACCTTATACTTGCTTACATTACCTATATTTTTTGCCTGGCTGCTATGCTGGTGCTGAGCCTGCCACTTTTGATGCCAAGCATTATTATAGCGGCGGCGATATTCGATTTCTGGGAGGCGGTGGCGCTGGTGACCGCAGGCCGTATGTTGGCAGCTACCACAAGTTTTGCCTTCGCTCGTTATTGTGTATCGCTAACTGAGCGGTTTGAACGCCATCCCTGGTGCATGCGCCTGCGCAACGGTATGCGTCGGGAAGGCGCCAGGTATGTGTTGCTGTTGCGGATGCTGCCCTTGGTCCCGGACAGTATTGTCAGTTACGGCATGGGGATCACTTCGCTACGCTGGCCCACCTATCTCGGCATGAGTTTCCTCGGTATGCTTCCATTAACCGTGGCATCAATTTATCTTGGCAGCGAGTTTGGCCGCTTCACGCAACTGGAGTTCTGGCGTTCCTTCCTGCCGGCACCGGAGATGATAGCGGGCGTGGTGGCGGCTATTTCTTTGTTTTATGCCGGCATGCGCCTGATATTGCGCCCGGCTGCCAATCCGTTTGAGCATCAGCTGCCCATCGGTGCCGCCGCATACCGGCGGCGATTGATGATGGGATGAGGTTTCATTGCAGTCCAGATGTAGTCACAAAAAAACCGCTCCGGAAGGAGCGGTTTTTTTGTAATATCTGAATGCGCTATCTAGCGCTTCCAGATTGGGCGGCCCAGATTGACGTCGCGGTCGCTGGTCAGTGCGCCCGCCGCCGCGCCGACGCCTGCGCCAACCAGCGCGCCGGTGCCAACGCTGCCGCCGGTAACCGCCGAGCCTATCGCGCCGACGCCCGCGCCCAGCCCCGCGCCGGAAATCGCTCGGTCCGAAGTGGAATAGCCGCAGGCGCTGAGCAGGCTCACACAGCCTGCAACGCAGAGAATGGAAAGTTTAGACATAGAGACCTCCTTACGTTGTGACCCTCTCATCCTGCCGCAAGCGCCATAAGAATTCGCTAGGCAAAGAAGCAAGTGATATTAAGAAGTTATCGGTAAGAAAGCCGGCGGGTGCGCAACAGGCAGGGTATGACAGCGGCATAAACACCATTAAAAATGGTGCAGGCCGGTAAGATATACCGTGTTTTACCCATTCCCCGTCATTGCGAGCGCCAGCGAAGCGATCCATGTTGAAGCATGGATAGCTGGATTGCTTCGCTGACGGTCGCAATGACGGAAACAAGGGATTTTTATAGCCACTCTACATAACAATTTATCATCGCCTAAATTTTCCGCAGGAAAATGATAGGGCGATCCATGCCGCACCCTCCGCTCGATCCCCCTATAATTCCTACGCAATTCGGGGAATGATGAATGGTGTGGTTTTATTTGCAATAACTACGCCATCACATCAGACCGGCAGCCGCCATCGCGCCGCGCAAAAAAAAGCCCTTCCCGGATGGGAAGGGCAACAGGGGGATTAAAAGTGTTTTCTTACGCGCTAGCCATGGCCTTGGGGGGAGTGGTTGTGGTCTGCGCCGTGTCCTTGACTTCCATGCGGTAGCCGATGCCGGGCTCGGTGACGATATATTCCGGGTCGGACGCGCTCACTTCGATCTTCTCGCGCAGCTGGCTAACATAAACGCGCAGATACTGCGTATTCTCGCCGTGCGCCGGACCCCAGACGTCTTTCAAAATCTGGCGGTGGGTAAGCATCTTGCCGCGGTTGAGGATGAAATAACGCAGCAATTCATATTCCTTCGGCGTAAAGAACACTTTTTTATCATGCAGGTATACTTCGTGGCGCACCAGATCCATGCGGATATAGCCGTTGACGATCTCCGGCTCGCCCGCCTCGCGCACCGCCATCTTGCGCAAATTGGCGTGGATGCGCGCGAGCAATACGTCGGCATTGAAGGGTTTCACGATATAATCGTCGGCGCCGAGATTGAGCGCCTTGGCGATTTCATCGTCCCCGGCGCGCACCGACAGCACGATGATCGGCGTCTGAGACCACTGGCGGATGCCGGCGATCACTTCCTTGCCGTCAATGTCAGGCAGGCCCAGATCGAGCAGGATCAGCTCCGGCTTGATCGAGGCGGAAAGGCGGATCGCCTGCTTGCCGCTTTCGCATTCCTCGACGCGAAAATCGGAGGCTTCGAGGTAGATATTGAGCAGCTTGCGGATCTGCGGCTCGTCATCGACGACCAGGATGGTGTTTTTCTTCTCGTTCATGGGCATGCTGCCTTTCTCGGTGATACTTTAATTATAGGTTATTATTAACCTTTGGCAAATACCTAATCTTGCGTTTGCACGCAATTGCCATAGGGCGATAATGGGCACTGTAAGCGTGAAATCATCAAAACGATGTGCGCATGCGCCGGGAGGCGTATAAATTTTCCATAAATTTTCCATAAATGCCGCTGCCGCCCGCCTATGACCGATTTACGGCAGCACCGTCATGCGGGGCAGAGAATTTATGGCATTCCTGCCTATGGTAAAGGGTAACATTGATTGATGAGGATATCGCCATGGGAACCACCACCACCCGTTCTTCCGACCCGCGCACGCCGGTGCAGACACGCGGTAATATACTGGTGTTATTCGTCGTCCTCGCGCTGGCGGGGGCGGCTGCCTACGGATATTTCTATGCCAAGGCGAGCAAGGACGCCGGCCCGCAGGCGGCGCTGCCCATGACCGCGCAGCCGGAAGCCACCCGCTCGGATGAAAGCCCTACCACGGCGGCCACGCCGGTGACGCGCCAGTAACCGGG
>CAYPEF010000006.1:28588-40330 GCA_964409675.1 uncultured Rickettsiales bacterium
GCCAGTAACCGGGATTGCACCGGCGCTTCCACCGGGCGGGTTTTTTTGCTAAGGCTAGAGGGTAACGCTGAAGGGATTCATCCATGCGCTTCCTGCTGCCCGATACCGAAAACCCAATCACCATTCCGCTGTTTTCCATGCCGGTGGCGGCGGGCTTTCCGTCTCCCGCCGACGACCATATCGAAACCAAGCTCGACCTGAACCAGCACCTCATCAAGCACCCGGCAGCTACCTTTATGGTGCGTGCTCAGGGCGATTCGATGGTGGGGGCGGGCATTCACCATAATGATTTGCTGGTGGTGGACCGTTCGCTCACCGCGCATGACAAAAGCATCGTGATTGCCATCGTGAACGGCGAATTCACTGTCAAGCGCCTGCGCAAGTTCGACGACCGGTTGATCCTGCAACCGGAAAACCCCGCCTATAAGCCGCTGATCATCCAGTCCGGGATGGATTTTGAAGTCTGGGGCGTGGTGACCAGCGTCATCCATTCGCTGGCCTGACATGTATTTCCTGCTGAAAACCCTGCTTAGCGCGCTGGTGATCGCCTCCGCTTCGGAAGCCTCCCGTCGCTCCACCCTGCTCGGTGCCCTGCTGGTGTCGCTGCCGCTTACCTCCATCCTTGCCTTCTGCTGGGTCTATTACGAGCAGCGCGACGCGCAGCAGATCATCGCCTTGAGCTACGACGTGGCGTGGCTGGTGCTGCCTTCCCTACTTTTCTTCATCGCGCTGCCGCTGTTGCTGAGGGTGAACCTGCCGTTCATCCCCGCCATGCTGCTATCCTGCGGGATTATGGCGGGCGGGTACTGGCTGAGTGTGATGCTGAAAAAAGCATGGATGTGACCCCATGTTCGCACTGGTCGATTGCAATAATTTCTTCGTCTCCTGCGAGCGGGTGTTTAATCCGGCGCTTCGCCGCGTGCCGGTGGTGGTGCTCTCCAACAATGACGGTTGCATCATCTCCCGCTCCGGCGAAGCTAAGGCGCTCGGCATCCCAATGGGCGCGCCGTACTTCAAAGTCCGCGACCAGCTGGAGCGCCACCGCGTGCGCGTGTTCTCCTCCAATTTCCAGCTTTACGGCGATATGTCGGGCCGGGTGATGCGCGTGCTGGAGATGTTCGGCGAGGTGGAGGTGTACAGCATCGACGAAGCCTTCCTGCCGCTTGCTTTGCAGGATAGGGAGGCATTGCGGGCCTACGCAGAGCGCATCCGCGCCATCATTCAGCAATGGACGGGGATTCCGGTGTCGGTCGGCATCGCCCCCACGAAAACGCTGGCAAAACTTGCGGCGGAAACGGCTAAAAAGGGCGAGGGCGTTGCACTGCTCACGGAAGAAGGGGAGCGCGAGTCCACGCTGCGCGCCACCCCGGTGGAGGATATATGGGGCATTGGGCGCAATCTGTCGCTGACGCTGCGCCTGTCGGGCATCAACACTGCCTGGGATCTGGCGCAGGCGCATGACGGGCGCTTGCGCAAAAGCTTCAACGTGACGATGGTGCGCAAATCCTGGGAACTGCGCGGCCTTTCCTGCGCGCAGGATGATGCGGTGCCGCAGCATAAAAAAGCGATTCTCTCTTCCCGTTCGTTTGGTCAGGCAATCACGAAACTGCCGGAGCTGAAGGAAGCCGCTGCCAGCTTCACCGCCAAGGCCGCCCGCAAGCTGCGCGCGCAAGGCTCGTTGGCAGGGGCGATGGTGGTGGGTGTGCGCGGCGGCAAATATGACGAAAAACCGCATTACCTGCAGGCGCTGCTGGAATTCCCCGTCCCGACGGATGACACCGCCGAGCTGATGCGCTATGCGCACCAGGCCGTGGAGCGTATGTTCACCCCCGGCAGGCGATACAAGAAATGCAGTGTCATGCTGACCTCCTTCACCGCCAAAGGGCAGGAGCAGCATACGCTGTTTCACACGCGCGCACCGGAGGAAATCGCCCGCCGCGCCCGCCTGCATCGCGCGCTGGATACGCTGCAATCGCGCTTCGGCGAGCAGGCAGTAATGTACGGCGCGCAAGGTATGCACCCGGCATGGAGCGGTAAATCCGAACAATGCTCGCCGCGCTATACAACGCGATGGGAGGAGCTATTAACGGTAAAGTAAATTTTTTTGCCTAAATAATGCCTGGATAAAGCGATCCCGGTTTCATTCTGGACATCGCAATGCGAATCGCGTACATACGCCATTTTTTAGGGAGTGAATCAACTATCTATGTGTTGGAGCGGTGAAGCGTCTGCCGTACTGGCGGCGATTGGTATAGGCAGCACAGCCTATGCCGCCTATAAAAAAGAACCGACGCCCTTGTGGATCTGTCTGGGGTATTTTTCCCTGATGGAGCTGCTGCAGGCTTTCACCTACTCGGTAATTGATCGCTGCGAGCTGCCCTCCAACCAGATCGCCACCCTGTTCGGCTATCTGCATATCGCGTTCCAGCCGTTTTTCGTCAACATGGTATCGCTGCATTTCATTGATCAGAAAGTGGCGAAAAAGATTGAGCCGTTCGTCTATACCATCTGTTTCGCCATGGCGCTGGTGATGCTGCTGAAGCTCTATCCCTTCGAATGGGCGGGGCAGTGCACGCCGCAGATCAATGCGCTGTGCAGCGACAAGCTCTGCTCAGTGCATGGGGAATGGCATATCGCCTGGGAGGTGCCGGTGAATGGCTTGTTTCCCAATTTCTCAGCCTACCTGACGGCCGGCTTTATCCTGCCTATCCTCTACGGCTCCTGGCGCTTTACGCTCTATCACGCCTTGGTCGGCCCGATCCTCGCCTATAGCACCACCAGCAACATGAACGAATGGCCCGCCATCTGGTGCCTGTTTTCCATTGGCTTGCTGCTGCTGGTGCTGAAAACCCCCCTGCGCCGGATATTATATGTGCGCAGCTGGTGGTGGTGGAGATGGACGAGGAAATAGAGGGACTGTATATTTTCAGGTCACGCATGTGCGGCAGAGCGTTTTTCGTGCTGCCAAGGTCTCAATCCAGGTAGATTAAAGCGCATTTACCGCCTCCAGCAGATCATGCAGCTTCGACTGTAATTCATCGGGACTAAATGGCTTGGAAATATAATCGTCCATGCCTGCCTTCAGGCAACGCTCACGATCTCCGGCCATAACATGGGCTGTCATGCCGATAATAGGTACGTGCGAGCCGCTTTGACGCTCATATTCACGAATTTTGCGCGTGGCTTCCAGGCCGTTCATGCCGTGCATCTGTACATCCATCAATACGGCGGCGAAGCGCTCGTTTCTGATCTTTTCCACCGCCTCCATGCCGTTTGACGCTACTTTACAACGGTAGCCGAATTGTTCGAGAAACGTTCTGGCAACCAATATGTTTGCAGGATTATCTTCCACCAACAGAATACTTGCAGCGGGGCGGCTGATAGATTGTGCAAAAATTTCGGGCAGCGAATGGTTGGATTGCTGGAACTCCGTATCGCTTGCTATTTTGAGCGGTATGCGGAAGGTGAAGACGGAGCCTTTTCCCACTGTGCTTTCTACGGTAATCGTACCGCCCATAATTTTAGCAAGGGTTTTGGTAATGGCAAGGCCCAGGCCCGTTCCGCCGTATTTACGGTTAATGGAGGAATCGGCCTACACGAATTTTTCGAAAATCGTCTCCAGCTTGTCCGGCGCGATGCCGATGCCGGTATCTTCCACGGCAATTGAGACGTGAAGCATGTCCGGCGTTTCGGCCTGTTCACTGGTAATGCAAATATGGATGCCGCCTTTTTCGGTAAACTTGATTGCATTACTAAAGAGATTAAGCAGGATTTGGCGAATACGGAAAGGATCGCCGATAAATGTGCCCCCGTGGATAGAATGGCCTTCGCCGCTTAAATATAACTGCTTTTCTTGCGCACGCATGATGAACATGCGCACCACGTCCTGAACACACGTATTACGGCATAAAGAAGCAATGGGGAAAACGGGCATTTATTATTTAAAAGAGCATGAGTTTCTTATAAAAAAAGGAGCATAATCTGGCATTGGAGTTTGACTTTGCGTTGCCACGTTAAGCACTAACCTCCGATAGGAGGAATTATGAAAACGATTTTACCGGATGCGCCTTCTGCGCTTTATCGAAAACAAATCAGCAATATTGCAGCCCGCATGTGGCGTTTAACCACGGAAACGGCTCTACACCCCTTGCGCAATATGACAGCCTTTAGCAAAGTTCAGCAGGATTTCAACGAGGCCGAGAAAGAAGCATACTTGTGCTGCTCCGTCATGGATACCGCATCCGTTGAGAATGAGGACAGGGCGGATAATGCAACCACTGCGGTAATGGCGGAAATGGTGCATCTTAGAAATAACGCCAGCAGCCTGATTGAGAAAGAACCCAATAAACAGCTTGAAGAACTGCATTCTTAGCCGCCTGTGAATAAGCTGGCATTAACCGCAGGAATGGTATATAAAGACCGCAGAGTTCGTTATTACTCTTCTTTATGACAGTTGCCGCTTATATGGCGGGTGCTAAGCACAATCTCTAAGATTTCCTTTGGTTTTCTTTCATTTTCTCTGACGTTTAAGAGGGCAAGGCTACAGCCTTATTCAGACTCTTGGTCTGCCCGCATTCCGCGGGCAGCTTAACGCCATTGAAAGGAAAATCTTATGGCTAATGGTACTGTGAAGTGGTTCAACCCCATGAAGGGGTTTGGTTTTATTCAATCGGATCAGGGCGGCAAGGATGACTTCGTCCATATCAGCGCACTTGAGCGCGCGGGTATTTCGACCCTGAATGAAGGCCAGCGTGTTTCTTATGATCTTGCCACCAATAAAGGCAAGACCGCAGCAGCGAACATAAAGCTTCTCGCAGCCTAATGCGGCTTTAGTCATGGCGGTACAGGTTCGCTCCTTTACCGCCATGACTACCTGCCGATAGTAGAGAAAGCTGAACTTACCATGCAGCAAGCAAGGGGTTGTCCACTGCATGATGGAAGCAGATCGTTCACCTAAGGATGTTTCCCTACAAACCCTCATTGAGCGCAGGGTTGAGCGTATACTGACGCCGCTTGAGAGCTTCGTCCGCAAGCAGGCAGCGGCTGGTGTGCTTTTGATTGTTACCACGTTGCTGGCGCTATTTCTTGCAAATTCACCATGGCATGATTGGGTGGCGCATATTGGCGCAATGGAGATTGGCGTATATGCCAGACAGCATTCTTTTGGCTTGCCTCTCACCCATTGGATCAGCGACGGGTTGCTTGCACTATTCTTTTTCCTCATCGGCCTGGAGATTAAACGCGAACTTCTGATAGGCCAGTTGCGTCATCCACGCCATGCCTTGCTGGTGCTGATGGGAGCCATAGGCGGTATGATTGTACCTGCTTTGATCTATCTGGCCTTCAATGATAACAGCCACGGCCAGTCAGGCTGGGCTATCCCTATGACGACTGACACCGCTTTTGCAATCGGCGTATTAGCATTGCTGGCAAGGCATGTCTCCGCAAGCGCTTCCGTATTTCTGGCAGCGCTGGCGATTATTGATGACATTATTACTATTCTTGTCATAGCCCTCTTTTACACACAGGAACTGAATACCACTCCTCTCCTTAAAGCGCTGATTCCGCTGGGATTGCTTTTTGTTATCAATATTGCCGGGATTCGACGCGGTTGGATTTATGCTATTCTTGGTGCCATTTTGTGGTGGTATATTCATGAATCCGGCGTGCATGCAACCTTGGCAGGTCTGCTGATGGCTATGGCCGTTCCCGCGCGTTCGCGCATTAATCAACGTAGCTTCATTGAAAAGATCAAGGCCCAGATATCGGATTTTGAGAACAGCAAGCAGCCTGGGCAAACTATTCTTAAAGCGCCCGGTCAACACCAACTTGCTGCGAACATCAGCGAGACTGTCAAATCCGCTTCTACACCTTTGCAGCGCTGGCATTCACTTTTTGAGAATCCTATCGCTATTATCGTGTTACCTTTATTCGCGCTGTTTCATGCGGGTGTATTTCTATCCGGTGAGAATGTAACCAATGCGCTGACTTCCCCTGTGACGTTAGGCATTATGGCCGGATTGGTTATCGGTAAACCACTTGGTATTATTATGTTTAGCATGCTGGCACTTCGAATGCAGATTGCCAAGATTCCAGAAGAGATGAGCTTTCAGGAGTTAATCGGCGTAGGAATGGGTGCTGGCATTGGTTTTACTATGTCGCTTTTTATTGCTGGGCTTGGATTCGAGGATTATCCGGAGTTAATCGAACCTGCGAAGATAGGAATTCTGCTCTCTTCCGTTATCTCTGCAATCGCATGTGTTTTATGGTTTTTGCTGATACAAAATATCGTCAATAAAAAAGAGCCCCGAAAGGCCCCTTTCCATCGATAGCGATTCGGTTAATTACCGGGAACCGCCAGAGCTTCCGCCACTGGAGCTGCCATCGTCTTGATTATCCTTTTCGGAAGAACCCTGGCGCTGCTGCTGTTTTTGGTTATCCTGCGAAACGCTCTACTGAGAACCGCTGCTCTGTCCTTGATCTTTATTAGTCATATCATTCTCCTTTCAAGGGAATGTACGCAAACGGAGTCGTCTACGAGAAGGAAGCCTACGCCTATGCAGATAAATATGTTGTATGCTTAAGACATACTGCAAGTGCCATTCAATTCTTTGAGGATGGCTTAAGCCGCCATCATCTGTCGGTTTGAGGTTTTTCCTTGGGGCTTGCACTTCAGCTCATAATATCGGTAAGGGCCATGATAATAGCTCCAATTGAAAACGAAACCGCTATTATTCAAAATTATTTTGGGCATTTTAGATGTCCCTGGACTTTGTTTTGGCTGGCGCCAGGATTCATGGTTTGGCGGTAAGGCTATGAAATAGACCAATACCGCTTATATTTCAAATTCTAGTTACCAGCATATTTACCCGCTGTCTTATCGGATGTCGTGGTGCGTCTCAAGATTTTGCTTGGTGCACCTGAGTGCGAATATCATTTCCTTGCTAGCTCGTGTACCCAGCAAGGCCTATGCGGAATAAAGCCGTCTTCATAGTGTTTCGACGTATTGGCTCCTGCAAAATCCGATATGGGTTTTCGGTGCGATAACTTCTCAATGTTATCAATCTCCCAATATACCGCCATCGGCTCATCATTTGTCGTTGTTGTGGGGCGGCGTGCCTTACCCTCCTTTGGGTATTGTCCGCGCCTATCGCAATCTGTCCATCCGCATAAGCGGGCTTTGATGAAGATACCTAACTTTATGCCTATATCCGGGCGCACACGCTCCATGCCTGTTTTCGAGGCATAGATATAGGCAGTGATATTCTCGCTTTCGCAATTACGCGGGAATGTCGCGTCAAAAAACGGCGTTGCGCTAGAGCCAAACGCAAATCTCGTGTGTCCCTGCTTTAGGTCATCAAGCATAGCCTGAATGTGGATTATTGGTACTGGAGCAAGGAATACAGACATTTTTTCCTCATTTTTTGCTGTGCATCGAGCATTTAGAATCGCCATGCCGCTGCTAATCAAGGGTTATTTCAGTATTTTTCATCATAAGCATTATATACTTGCCATATACTACCCTTATATCCTATATAGTCCTATATACTATTAACGCGGCCTATATGAGGATGTATGTCCAAAAGTCCAAGAATCAGTAATGAGACTCTGCTTAATGCAGGGCTTGAATTAATGCGCCAGAACGGAAAGCCTCTTTCAAAGGCTCATAGCCGTGGTCGTTCTATGCTTTATTCTTTACCCAACGGCGAAACAGTCCGCGCCAGAACATGCAATGACCACGTTTTGATTGTAGTAGCCGACCAACCCTCCACGGATGCGAAGCTCAACATCGAAGGGACGGACTGGCTTTTGGTTATCATGCCTGAGATAGAGCGCACTCATGGTAAGGCTATTGTTTATTTAATTCCTTCTAATGAAGCAGTCACGGCTGCCAGGAAAACGCACAAGGAGTGGTTGGCGAGCAATCCAAAAACTAAAGGCGCCAATACTACTTGGAATTTGTGGTTCCGAAAGGATGCCCCAGGCAAGGCAAATGATTTTGCTACGAAATGGGCTAATTATCGCCTCAAAGGCGAAGTCACAACTGATGGCAAAATCTCCGCAGAGCCTACTGTTATCGGAGGTGGCGATATTAGAACTGAGGTGGAGCTTGCTCGTCAACGTATTGCTAAAGCAGCTAACGTTTCGTTAGAGGCTGTAAAAATAACCATAGATTTTAGCTTATAACAGCGAGGGGAATATGGAAAACAGGGAAGTAAAACAGCTTTGCATTGATTTAATCCATGCAGATACCGAAGAGCAAGTTATCGCCCTTCTTACGAAAGCAAACCTCTGGGAGAACACGAGCCTATGGAGAGATTTGGGCGATAATGAGAATAATTATGCCGTTATCGGCAACCAAAGCAGCAAGGCAGACGCTGCTTTAGTAGAAAAAGTCGTAAACAGTATTGACGCGAGATTGCTTGATGAGTGCCGCAAAATAAAAATTGACCCTCAAAGTGATAAAGCTCCCCCTTCCATTAGGCATGCAGTAGCGCAATTCATTGAAAAAAGCGCTCATCCAGAAAAAGAATCAACTGGCAAAATATCGGAGTGGAGTCCGAGCCAGCGGACGGAGGTAGCCCGCGCAATAACATTGGCCGCGACAGGAACTCGCACGAATCCCTCTTATACCATCGTAGATTCCGGAGAGGGGCAAACACCTGACGCTGTGCCTGAAACCTTTATGTCTCTCAATAAAGCAAATAAGCTTCGCATCCCCTTTGTTCAGGGCAAGTTCAATATGGGCGGTACGGGCGTTTTGAGATTCTGCGGTAAAAATAGTTTGCAGCTTATCGTTACTAAAAGAGACCCCAAAATCTTAGATTCAACGCCTCCCAATCCTGAGGATAAGATGTGGGGCTTCACGGTGGTGCGGCGAGATGACCCTCGTACGGGCGAAAGGAGTTCGGTTTATAGGTATTTAGCTCCCTATAAAGGCGGAGTTTTACGATTCGATGCTGATACCTTGCCGTTATTTCCTGAGTTGAATAAACCCTATGCCAGGGAGACAGAATACGGTGCGCTTATAAAATTATATGAATATCGCGCCCAAGGCTTTCTCTCAAACATTCTTTTACCAGATGGCCTACTCAGTAGAATGGAACTCCTGCTACCGGAGCCCGCATTACCCGTTCGTTTGCATGAGTGCAGAGATTACAAAGGCAGTGCGGGAAGCTTCGATACCACCCTTACTGGCATCAGCGTACGGCTATCCGACGATAAAGCAAAAAATATGGAAGAAGGCTTTCCTTGCTCTTTCCAATTAAAAGTTCGAGGCCAAGATTTAGTAGGAAATATCTACGCTTTCAAAAAGGACAAGGCCAAAACATATCGAAAGAATGAGGGAATTATTTTTGTCATCAATGGCCAAACTCATGCCACGATTGGTGCAACATTCTTTAAGAATAAAAGTGTAGGCCTAGGTTATATTGATGAAGATTTACTGGTACAAATAGATTGCTCTGCTTTAGACCGCAGAGCACAAGAAGAGCTGTTTATGAACAGCCGGGATAGGCTATGTGAAGATTCCGACCTGAAAAAAGAAATCCAAGAAGCTTTAGCCGACGAGTTAAAGCACCACGTCGCGCTCCGTGAATTAAATAATCGTCGTCGGCATGAAGAAATATCGCAAAAACTTGAGAATGATAAGCCTCTTGAAGATATACTGAAAAATATCTTCAAAGGTTCGCCAACGCTCTCAAACCTTTTCTTGAAAGGCGAAAGAATCAGTAGTCCGTTCCATGTCAAAGGAAAGGATACAAAAGACCTCCCTTATGAAGGTAAAAAGTTCCCAACCTATTTCCGATTTAAGGGAAAACCTACTAACCATGCTTTGGTGCGGAATTGCTATCTGAATATAGGGAAAGTCAGATTGTATTTTGAGACCGATGTAGAAAACCTCTATTTCAGCAGGCCATCTCATAGGGGCAAGCTGGAGGTTTTTCGGAACCACGATGGCAAGAAAACGCCTTTGGCAGACTTCACGCCCTCTCTCAGCAAAGGGTTGGCCAGCCTAACAATACCCCTACCATCTGATACTAAAATTGGAGAGGTGATAAACTTAGAAATTTTGGTTAGTGATGACACTAGCGTTGAGCCGTTTACAAATCATTGTCAGTTAACCGTGCAGTCAGAAAAGATCATCAAACATGGCCCTCCACGCCCTCCTAAACCGCCGGGGCCGGATGATGGAAAAGACCGTTTGATACCTTCAGGTATTGCTTTGCCGAATGTGCAATGGGTTAAACGGGAGGAACAAGATGCTTTGATTATAAAGCCCTCTCGTCAGGCAGATGAGCAAAATGAAGACGCGCCAGGGCGAGTTGTATATGATTTCTTCGTTAATGAAGATAATTTGTATCTTCAGAACGAACTAAAACACGCCAAGAAGAACGTGGAAATTCTTAAGAACCGCTTCAAGTATGGGATGGTACTTTTGGGGTTAGGATTACTCTATGATGAGGAGAAAAATCCTATCGCAAAAAATGAGCAATCTAGTGGGAATGAGGCTGATATAACAACAAAAGTGGCGACTTTTACACGAGCGATAGCGCCAATATTATTGCCCATGATAGGAGCATTAGGCGCACTAGATGATAAAGGAGGAGGTGAATTACTAGACGCGGCCTAATCGGCTAGGCGATGAAACAGTACAACTTCGTTACTGGAGTGCGTTTTTCCTTTCTGGCTCGCATACCATTTCCTGTTAGGAACGGAACGCCATATTCGCTTATCGGTAAAGGTCGCCAAATCTTCAAAGAAAAGCTCTTCAAAGCCGCATTGTTCTAATACTTCAAGATATTTGGGCAACTGCCACTGCGGTTCCGAGAAAGCAATCATTTGCACTATAATGGTGTTTCTATCGGCTATCTGGGAAATCGAAGAAAAGGCAGCGTATGTTTGTTCAAAATACTTAGGTAATTGAGGATTTCTTCGGTCACCGAAATTATAATAAGAGCCACCTGAGCCGTCTAATTTATTAGCTATCCAGTAGGGCGCTGGTGTCTCCTTCCCACCATTCACTTGCCATCTATGATACAGTATGTGCACCCCTGGGTAGGGAGGTGAAGTCAAAATCAATTTAGGACTTTTCTGTTTCTTAAAAGCAGGATGGTCTTCAATCCCAATCACAGAATAATTTAAGCAATCTTTTTGTGGCCGTGACTTAAGGCCGTGTTCCTGCATGGCTTGATGCACCCTGTCATTAAACGCTAAAGCGTCCTGAGACATCTGGTCAAAATTCTCAATTATTTTAGCTCTAAATCCCTTTACTGGTGGAATCGTCTTTCTGGTATCTAAGGCCCATTGCGCTGTTTTTAGCAAAACACAGCGCATAAAGGATTGATGGACAGAATTATCAATAGAACTGATTTCATCTAACGCCAGCTCTAATAGTTTTCTAATGCGCCATGTTTTGTAGCAGTTGATGTTGCGCTGATACCCTTTATCAATCCATTCTTCATGCCGAGCTCCTTGCTTATGAACATTCAGTTGTGGCAAGAGGTTTTTTATCCATTCGCCCAGGCTATCAATTTCGCTCTTTGTGATTTCGATGGTTTTTGGAGCTCCCGCAACCAAATCGCGACCTTTGATTTCGAGGGTACGCTCTTCTTCAAACGGATATGCATTTCCGATTTGGATCTTGATATTTTCAGCAGTTCTTTCGCCAATCAGCAGGTTAAATTGTCTGCGAACATAATTGACGATGGCTTCGTCGAATTTGTCGCCAGCAACCTTGAT
>CAYPEF010000007.1:0-40238 GCA_964409675.1 uncultured Rickettsiales bacterium
CTGACCATCTGCGGCGATTGTGACCGGGTGGAAGAATTGCACAATCATAGCATTATTCACCAACTGGAGGGCTTGCGGAAACAGGGCGTGCGGCTGGCTGAGCATGCAGTGATCGAGCTTCCTATCACCTGCCAGGCTTGCGCGGCTTAATAGAAGAAAGGCTTTATCTATGCTTCAAATCCAAAATCTTAAAGCCGGGTATAATGGCAAGGCAGTGGTGGATATCGCTGCGCTTTCCCTCCAGCCCGGCGAACATTGCTTAATCCTCGGCAAATCAGGCACTGGCAAAACAACACTGCTTTACGCGCTGGCTGGCTTGTTGTCGCCGATTAGCGGCAATATTCGCGTTGGCGATCAGGAGATAACGGAGCTGGATAAGTCTGTGCTCGATGCTTTTCGAGGCAAGAATATCGGTATCATATATCAAACACTGCATATGGCGGGTGCGCTGTCAGTGCTCGAAAATCTGCTGCTGGTGCAATACGCCGCTGGTACGGCGCAGGATACGAAAAAAGCTGAGAAGCTATTGGCGCAGCTGGGGCTGCTGGATTACTGCAACCGCAAACCGGAAACATTAAGTCAAGGGCAGCAGCAGCGTGTGGCCATTGCGCGCGCGGCCATGAACAGCCCGAAAATTATTTTAGGCGATGAACCCACGTCGGCACTCGATGATGAAACCTGCGAAACGGTGATACAGCTACTATTGGATGCGGCAAAGGCGTCCAACGCCAGCCTGGTTGTTGCCACGCATGACGCACGCATCAAAAAGTATTTCCAAAAAACTATCACGCTCGGAGGTGTACAATGAATAGTTTAACCCTGAGCTTCGCCTATCTGCGTCATAAGCTGCTCGGCACATTTTTGAACCTGATCACTTTCGCCTCTGGCATCGCGGTAATCGTGGCGCTGCTACTGATCGACGCGCAGCTGAATAATGAATTTACCAAAAATCTGGAAGGCATCGATCTGGTGGTGGGCAGCAAAGGAAGCCCTATGCAGCTGATCCTCTCCAGTGTCTTTCACCTGGATATTCCGACCGGCAACATTCCGCTAGAGGAAGCGGAAAAGCTGGAGCATCACCCGATGGTCAAAAGCGCGATTCCGGTGGCGCTGGGCGATAATTACAACGGCTTCCGCATCGTCGGCACGGATGCCAGCTACGCTACGCATTACAACGGCAAATTCGCTCAAGGCAAAATGTTCACTCAACAGATGGAAGCGGTGATAGGCAGCGAAGTGGAGGCGAAATATCATCATAAGCTGGGCGATCAAATCGTCGGCGCGCACGGCCTTGTGAATAGCGACGATCTGCACACCGACTTTCCCTATACCATCGTTGGTATATTGGAGCCTACCAACACCGTGCTTGACCGGCTGGTGTTGACGCCGGTCGAAAGCGTGTGGCATGTGCATGAGCATCCTGACGAAGATGACCCGGAGGAAGTGGCTTATAAAAAAGAGCATCCGGGCAAGGAACTGACGGCGCTGCTGCTTATCTATAAATCGCCAATGGCAGCGGCGACCATGCCGCGCGAAGTGAATAAATCCACCTCGATGCAGGCGGCAAGCCCAGCTTTCGAGGTCGCGCGCTTAACGAGCTTTATGGGCGTCGGCGCTGATACGCTTAAAACCTTTGGGTATTTCCTGATCGGCTTGGCTGGTTTCGGCATTTTTGTGGCACTCTATAACGCCATGAATGAACGTCGCTATGATCTGGCGCTCATGCGTAGCTTCGGCGCTTCACCTGGCAAACTGTTCGGGCTGGTGACGATTGAAAGCCTTGTGCTGGCGCTCGGTGGCGCGGTCTTAGGCATTCTGCTGGGGCATGTGTTTGTGCAAATCGCCGCAGCGTGGCTATCGGAAACCAAGCATATCCACATCACCGGCAACCTCTTCCTGCCGGAGGAAGGTTGGTTGCTGGCTGCGAGTGTTGTCATCGGCATCGTCGCTGCGCTGCTGCCTGCCATTCGCGTGTACCGCATCGATATATTCAAAACACTGGTGCAGGGATGAGGGTAAGAATAACAATCGTAGCCTTGGTTTTTAGCTTTGCCGGTGCGGCTGCATGGGCGGAAGGCGTAAGCGATCTCCAGTTCAAGGATATGGCCGACAAACCTGTCGCTCTCGGCCATGCCAGGTTGGTGACTTTCTGGAGTTCGGATTGCGCGCCGTGTTTGCGGGAAATGGGGATCCTGCCGGATATTGCCAAGCAGAACGCAGATTTACCGATAGCGCTGATTTCCTTAAAGGACGCAGAACATACGCGCGCACGGCTAATACCCATGCCGGACAATGTGCGGGTGCTGGTGGCACAGGACGAAGGCAGAGCGGTATTGACTGCTTTTGGTAATGAGCGGACGCTAGCGTTACCCTATAGCGTCATGCTGAATAAAAAAGGCGGGATTTGCGGCAAATATTACGGCATTATTTCACCGGATAAGATCAAAGAATGGCGGAAAGAATGCTGACGAAAACTGCCAAACCCGCATTTATCCTAATGGCTCTTGTCCTGCTATGTGGTTTCTCCAAACAGGAAACGCCAGTCGGCCAGCCTGGTGCCGAACGCAAAGCGCAGGATGCGTTGCCACAAGCGCATGACGATGTGTGGAAGACCTTTGCCAAGTGCAAGGTGCATCTCGACCAAAAAAAATACACCTACAGCATCGACCTTACCCCGGAGGTCAAGGCAATGGAAGGAAAGCCCTTCACCATCAGCGGTTTCATGCTGCCACTGGAGCCAAAGGAGAAGTTTACCCATTACCTGTTGTCCAAGCGCACGCCGACTTGCCCCTTCTGCCCACCAGGTGAGCCGAATGAAATTGTCGAAGTATTCTCCAAAAAGCCCGTCACCTGGGACGAAGGCATTGTCGTCGTCACCGGCACTATGAAACTCACCAGCAATCCCGATATGGGATTATTCTTTCAGATGCAGGATGGCGATAGTATGAGTACCGCGCCGTATAAGGACAAAAACAAGCTGCCTAATTTATAGGTTATTGCTTCAATCAAGCGCTTAAAGCTTCGCTAAATCCTAAATCAAGCAATGCTTCCGAGATTCTTTTCAACGTTTTTTTATCGCATCCTTGTTCGGTGAGCAGTTGGTATATTTTCTTAATATCTTCCCAATCCCAAGGAGCAATATGTTTCTTTGCCAATAGATGTTCGACCAACTGCCCAGCAGTTTGTGGATTTTCTTTAAATATTTCTGATTCTAGGAATCTATGAAAAATATCCGTATTTTGATTGCGGTTAAGTCCAAGTAAATTGCTATTATTATCCGCTTCAATGATCTTGGCGACGCATTCCGAGAAATGCCCGTTCACATGCAAGCACCATCTCAGCATCCACCTAAATTCCGCCTTACAGAGAGGAATAGGTTTGCCCGATATGCGCTGATCCAGGTAGGGAAGCAAAAAATCCGCCCATACTTTATCAATTTGTTTTTTTACATCTTCATTGTCCCTGAGGAACAGGTGTATGCCTTGGGCAAATGATTCCAGGTCTTGCTCTTCGCAATGACGTATAAAAGCAGTCAGCCAGCCTGTTTTTAAGGGGTCGTGAGTTCCAAAAATAACGCCATATAAGGTTACCCCTGCCACATGCTGGCAATAATTGTCTCTTGCTCTGCCTAGCCCCTTAAAATGCACAAATCCTTTTTGGTGCAATTTTATCAGATCATCGAATAATTCTTTGCTCCAGTGACCGCGATATAGATAGGCCTGCCATGACTGGAGAGCTGTTTCTTTATCGATTGTCCAATCAAAAAGTGGCAAAATATGAGTTTTAGTCCACTGCTTATCTCCTCCTGCAAAAAGAAATTGCAAGTAGTGAGCGAGCGTGATTTTCCCCATCCTCGCTGCGTATGATTCATTTTCCAGGAAGGGTACAAAATATTCGTTGAGCTTATCTACCTTATTCTTGGCCTTTTTATATTTTTTATCAAAGAGCCGAATAAAAAAGTAACATACATAATATCCCGTTGAATTTATGGCCTCCGTCCACCAGTCGGGAACATCTTCAGAAATAATTACCTTGTCCAAGGTGGTATCGGCAAAAGCTATATCTCTGACCAATACCGCTAAATGTATCGCTTTGTTCTCGATATCATTGTTAGCGGTCAGTAATTCCTCATATTTTGAAAGGAATTTAGCTATTTCATAGTGAAAAATATGTAGGTTCTTTTTTTCTAATAGGAACGTCAATAATTCCGATGCCTGGGTAATGTTTATTTTTTCTGGCTCCTGCCAGGCAGCAATCAATCTGCTCCATATATCCTCATGCCAAATTTTACGGGCGGCCAACTTTTTCGCCAGCGCAAAACTCCAATCAAAATTCTTCTTAGCCGCATTGCTGAGAGTATCAATTAAGCCCTCTCTTTCCGGTTTATCCCATCCGCCCTCATCCTTGTAGGTATCAAGCAATTTGGCCGTTTCTCCGATATTAAGCGCTAACAAATCCTCGATGGAAAGCGGGCTTAGATGTCCCCAGCGTGTTGACATAAACGAGGTGAGTTCCGGCTTTTCTCGTTGACCAAAATTAGGATTTTGTGATTGGATTTCATGAAATGCTTGTTGTGCAAGGTGGCAGGCTGGCGCGATCCGTGTGAGCCATACAAAAAGATTATATAGTGGGTATGGTTCATCCGCTTCCTTCTTTGCAAAGGAAATAAACCGCTGTTTTTCCAATTCCGAAAGGTGCGGATAAAAATTTTCTATTAGTGTAAAATTTTCATGCGTCAAAGTTACATTGAATATTTCTTTTTTCTTTATGAGCCATGTTAATTTTTCTGATGCAGAAAGATGAGTATGGCGAGTCATGCCATATAGGCTCAATCTCTTCAAAATAACACCTCTTTGCCTATACCAACGCTCTATAATTTCTTTAGCAATCGCAGGATATTTCAAATTAAAAAAGTCAATAATTCCACGTGCCATGTCGATGAGAGAATCGATCATTTCATGCTTGAAATTATGTTCATTTTCTTCAATAGCGGGACGAGAAATATAGGTAGCTTTCCTAATATTCCAGCGTGTCACTTGCTGGAGTTCATGCAACTTCAGGTGATGGGAAATGATTGGCTCAAGCTCAAAGGCAATAGTTCCAACCTTGGGCGCTATCTTCTTTTCCCAAATTTCCTTAATCCAGTATTCAGCGCTGCCACCATCGGCGCGTTTATCATATAATATCGGTGATGTAAGTTTATTGAGGAGCAGTAATACGATGTCATTATCTTTGGGAATACGGCATTTCAAAAGCATGTAGCTAATATAATCTCGCTCGATAAATTGGCTTGCCAAAAGAATGTGCATCCATTTGGCAAATATATTTTGAGGAGGCAGTTTTTTTACTCGATGGAAACAGAGAGCGATGGAGTTCACCAAGTATGGATTGAGGGTGCTGATACCTTTTTCTTCGATAATTTTGAAAGCGAGTACGTTATTGCGAACGATAAAATTATCTGCGAACCAACCGATAAATACTTGCTCCACTTCCGAAGGCCGAAAGTCGATTTCAAACAGCTTATCCAGCATTTTCAATTCAAATGCCCATTTCAGCCAACGTTCTGACGTGGCATGGCTAGCGAAACATCGCGCCAGGCTGGGCGACTCTATGCAACATTGAAGATAGTCGCTTTCTGCTTGAGTAAGAACGCCCCGCTTTTTTACGATTTTCTTGATGACCTGCTGGTGTTCTGAGGGCTGCCGATTAGTGATATTGCCCCAGGTATCAATAACGCTCCATAGCTGCTTATGTTGTTCGGCTATGTTGTAGGGAATAGCGGTAAGGTTCAGGACATCCCATTTTTGAGGATCATCCTTATATTGATTATCTCCGACAAAAATATAACGGCTATTTTTAAAATCATCAGATTTGGTGAGAAATTGAAAAATCTTGTCATCATAACTATAGCCGATAAAAAGTACCGTAAATGTGGAGAAAAGCTCCCGAATAAATGCTGTCTGCCGTCCATGCTTCAAATATGCACGCGCAAAATCTTTTTCCGTGATGACCAACTCACCATCAGGTTGGCAAACAGCCCCATGCAGGTAGACAATGCCATCAAAATGATCGCCTGTCGGCAACGCTGGTTGGTAATATGGCTTGAAGTCCTTTTTTACAGTACCGGCAGCAGCTGATAAATTGAGATCAAAATTCGTTGTGACAATGCGCAGCGGCTTATCGCCGAAGAAATTGACGATATGTTTGTGAGTCTGAGCCACGCCTTTATTGCGCTCTGCAAAAATTCGTCTGGTTTCGCGCCGGATATTGATACCGTCTAATTCAGCGCGCTCCAATTTTTCTGATGGGTTGCTGATTTTTTCATATTTATTATCCAGGCTTTCTAAAATTGCCGCCGCAAGGTCTGGAAAATTAGGGAGGCCGCTAGGCTGAGAAATGCCTGCCCCAACGAATATGACCAGTTCATTCCTCGCCGCAGCATCAAATAATTGCTTGGGAACGTCAACACCGGCGATATGAACGGTTGTTTTATTCATTTGCCACCGCGCTCATCCTAGGCTCTTTACACAAGAAACCTAATTTACTCATCTCTCCTTTTATAGAGTCTGGACAGTCTTGTTCACCATTATTCGCGTATAAAATCTCTTTGATTATGCTTTCCGTAAAGGCTCTCTTGAAATTAAAATCTACCTGCATGGCTGGAGGGAACTGAATGATCTCGGAATTGTTAAGAGCAAAGTTCCCCATTCCCAGTGCGGATAATGAAATTCTCAGTTCCGCTTCGTTTTGATATTTTTTGCCTTTGATGTAGGTATATTGAATCGGGTTGGGGAATCGCTCGCCATTAAGTTGCAACCCATCCTTATCTGCATATTCCACAATGCCATAGTTAATAGAAAAAATCTGATGGCATTGATTATCACCGCACATTAAGGCGGACTGGCCAATTGTTTGGTTGAGCGTAGTGCGTAGCTTGTCGAAATCAAATACAAGGCAAACAGCATCTTTTCCCCCGTTACCATACTCATTCCAAATATAATCGGAATTACTGAGCGAAAAACAGCAGGCATATGTTCGCGCACGGCTTGTATCATAATATTTTGCCAGATTGAATGACTGATCCTTAGCAAATGTGGCTTTCTCGTTAGCTGCCTTATCCAGCAGTAGCTGTTCGCCATCCGAATTATCCTGGTATGTATCCACGCGCCGGAAATACAGGTAATTATGCTTAAGCATATCCAGAAAATACTGTCCCGAAACAATCTTATATAGGGTTTGGCCTGCTTCTGGCTGCTTCAGAAGCGGGGCATGAGGTTCGATATTATGATCTGGACGCAAAAACATGCGTTACTTATAGCAATCTTGCCGCACATTTCACCGAAATATGTGCACACTTCCATTAAAAACCTGCACAAATCCGAACAAACCATGCACTTTTAAGGGCAACGCAGGCACTCGTGGTGATAAGGAAGCGAAATGGCACCACTGCCACAATACCTGTAAATCTAGCGTCAGAGCCAATTGCATGGGCCTAGGCCTTTCCGGGTCCTTCCGGCGCGGATGCTATACGGGGAGGCAACGCCCGGAATCTCGCTAGGGCCAGCGTCCTAAAATGCATTTCGTTTCGTTTTTTAGAGTAAAAATGGCAGAAATCCTAGCTTTCTGCATAGTGAAAAACGAAATGGGGGTGCGAAGGATAGCGAAATGCGTTTCGTTCACGCGCTGCAAGCCGCAGTTTCCCTTTGCCAGAGCATTTCGCCGATGTGTTGGCGCTTCATCTCCGGGTAGCGCATGACAACCAGGCGAAGCTCAGGTAAAGTTCGAAGCGTGTCCACCAGGGCACGCCAGATCTTAATCAACTAAGTACACAGGTGAACTTCACTACGTCGCCGCCCACTGTCGCAATAAATTATGGCAGCCTGTGGAATAATATCAGGCATCAGTGCTACTTGGGTGCAGGTGCTTTTACCGGCAGTTGCTTTGCGGTCTCGTTTTTATGATGGTTGATACGCCTGGAATGGCCATGGGAATCTGCCAGTCTTTGTTTTTGGTGTTCTCATCGCGGTCTTTTGGGGGCATATAAGCGCGTTCCTGCGCCGGAAGTGCCGCCGGTGGGGGGGTCCACCAGCAGTGCCTGTAGCGCCAGTGCCGGATGCATCATATGCTCCCATATCCGCACCGCTACGGTTATCCGTTAAAAGACAGAAAAATCCGCCGATGTAAGCGCATGATCGGCAATACCGGTAACGGTGATGCTGTTATTTCCGTCCAGGTGGATAATGGCGTTGCCGTTATCGTAGCCGATATGCTTCAGCACTTCTTCCGAAGATGAATAGATGAGATGCGATATATGGATCGCGTCGCCTTTGGCTGCCCCTGCCCCGCTGAAATCATGTATTACGTCGTGACCGGTGCGAGGAGAGAAGTAGAATTTATCGTTCCCTGTTCCGCCGTATAAGCTGTCATCGCCTGCGCCTGCATGCAGTTTATCATTGCCTGCTCCGCCAAAGAGCATGTCGCTGCCCTTCTTACCGAAAATGTTATCGTTCCCATCGGTGCCGATAATAAGCTGGTTTCCCTTGCCTTCGCCATGCGAGGCTCCTGTGATGCCGTTTACCAGAATTTCCGCGCTTGGCATGGAGGCAGGAAGGGAAAGCTTCCCCTGGCTTTTAAGCAGCGCAGCGGTGAGCTGCGTGAAATCATAGGTTTTGCCTCCCTCGCCCAGCGTCAGCGTGGAGCCGAAGTAACTGGCGGATTCCAGTATGGAGACAGCTTCTGTGGGATCGAAATGCTTATCCAGCGTTCCGGCATTTATGCGCTTTGCATCGCCGGGATTGTGTGAATTCTCAAATTCGTGATTGCTTTGCAATTCGCCCGAAGCGTAGGGCATGAATGCAGACAGTGTTTTTGCCAGCGAAGCGCCGTTAACTTCCGCGGTCAGTGGGTTATAGTGAATGGCATACGGGTTTCCCGGCAGATGTCCCAGCCGGTCAATCAGCACCGCCAGATCGGTGAGCGCCTCCAGATTATAGGCAACGTAATGAATGGCATCTCGCTGGTGGTAATCGACTCCGAGGGCCGCCGGCTCTCCATCAAAGCTTTGCAGGTTCACGCCGATATGCTGCAGATAGCCGCTCGCATCGGTTATGTGATGAATATACCTGGCATCATTCAGTGCGGCCCCGATAGTGCCGATTTCCAGCAAAGCATAGGATTGGTGGTTATTGATTGCAGTGTCTGAACCTGCCTGCTGCGCATGTTGCTGCTCTTCGATCAGGCGGTCGGCGGTGCTGCGCATCCAGCCGTCTATGACATTTTGTTCTTTGGCGGTAAATCCATCGCGCAGCATAGCATAGGCTTTGAACATGGGAATCAACGGCGCGGTGGCTATCGGGTCGCCATCGGGGATATTGGTTTTAGCCCAGCCGAGCAGGGTGCTTTTCGCTTTATCAAGATAATTTGCATTGCCGGTTAACTCGTAAGACATGGCAAGAGCGTAAATGCCGCCCGATTGCGAGGATGCGGCGGACGTGTTTACGCTGCCGCTACTTTTAACGCTATCTCCGGAGGTGATAATGTGCGCTGCAGGATCAGACTTCGATGCCATGAATTTATCAGCGGTGCGAATATAGTCGGCAAGCGCCTTATGAGTGGGAGATGCGGTGCCATCGCGGTAGAGGATAGAGAGCAGGTTCTTTTCATCCTGAGTAAAGCCCAGCGCCATGCGCGCATCTGAAGTAGAAGCCATAGTCATCTTTCATTAATACAAGGCGGCGCATGGATACGCCGTGGGAAGGAAAGGCGACACATTACTTAATTTCCCAATTAATGCACGCCAAATCGCTTTATAGAAGAAAGAATACGGCAAAGAGATAAAGAAAACGTTATCGTTATCACAGCTTCAAAAAAAATGCCGAAAGGAGTGCAATTACAGCACGATTTGCTTAGCCGGCGCTTGCCACTCAATAACTATTGCGCGGTATCCGCGTTATCCTCAGGAGCATCGGCCGGAGTTCCCTCCTTTTCCACCTCAGCCTGCTTGTCCGCTTTTTTGGCGCGCACCGGCTTTACCAGCCTTGCCGGTCCCTGCGATGAAGTGTTGCGCGTGTAATTGTAGGTGCGTCCGTTCGTGTCAAAACTCATCATGCCGGCTTTCATGCGTGCCGGGCCGTTTCCCGCAGCAGCAGTAGGAGCGGCTCCCGCTATGGATACTTCGTCTCCTTCCTGTAATACCTGACGCGCGTTATGCACGCCCCGCTTGGTATCGGATGGCCGCAGAACGCTGGAGGCATCCACCTCGATTTCCTTCCCTTCGCTTTCAATGACAAAGCGCTTTGAGCCTTCAATACGCTTGATTTTACCGGTGACGGTGTTTGTATCCCCGGCATTGCGCATATCGCGGTTCAATTCGCGGCTGCGCTCGTAATGGGTTCGGTCGCCGGGATAGTAGTCAGAAATTTTAGCATGGGCGGCAGGGCTAAGGATTGCATATGCCAGCAGCGTAAACAGGATTTTTTGCATATCGACCACCCGGAGCTTATTTTATGGAAAGCATGTTAATATAGCATATTAATAAACCATATTACATTCAATTTTAACTAAATCCCTGTCTTTATGCCTGCTTTATCCTTTTTTAGTGCCATTCTGCTCGGTATTTTATCTTCAAAAGGATATATTAAACTTACTGATGGATTTATTCCAATCAGTCCCCGGACCAGAGGAAAGTACGCAAATAATGTGGCCCTATAGAACAGCCCATTGATTGCCGAAATATTCCTCTGGTTCTTCAATTATTAGGCTATTCTCTCTCCTTCAGCGGACGCATGGGCCCATTGAAACCCATCTTTTCCTTCCCCATCTTTATGGTATTCCCGACTCGCAGGAGAAATATCAGATGCGCAGATGGATTTACTTATTGGCAGTTGCCGGAGGGCTTATGAGCGGACAGGCTATAGCACAGGAAAAAGCGATTTTTGCCGGAGGTTGCTTCTGGTGCATGCAACCTGCGTTCGATAATACCGAGGGCGTGCTTAAAACCGCCGTCGGCTACACCGGCGGCGACAAGGCCAATCCCACCTATCAGGAAGTAAGCAGTGGCGATACCGGGCATGTAGAGGCGATTGAAGTGGAATACGACCCGGCAAAAGTCAGCTACGACACGCTGCTGCAGGTATTTTGGGAAAATATCGATCCTTTCGATGAGGGCGGCCAGTTTGCCGACCGGGGGAGCCAGTATCATACCGGTATTTTTTATGCCAATGAGCAGCAGAAGGCAAAAGCCGAAGCGTCCAAACAGGTAATCGAGACGAAATTTCCAGGCAAGCAGGTAAAGAGCTTCATCCGCCCGGCTATGCCGTTTTACCCGGCGGAGGATTACCACCAGCAATATTACCAAAAAAATGCCACGCATTACACCATGTATAAATACGGCAGCGGCCGCGTGAAGAAGCTGGAGGAATTATGGGACAAGCACCCGGAGGCTGCGCAATGAGCGAATCCACGGAAGAATTAAGCCCTCTTGCCTGCGATGTGCTGTGGAACGAAGGCACCGAACGTGCCTTCACCAGCCCGCTTTACACTGAAAAACGCGATGGCGATTATGTCTGCGCGGGCTGCGGCAATGTATTGTTCAAATCCGTAGCCAAGTATGAAAGCGGCACCGGCTGGCCGAGTTTTTATGAAAGCGTGCCCGGCAGCATCGAGACCAAGACGGATGTTAAAATCGGCTATCCGCGCACTGAGTATCACTGCGCCAAGTGCGGCGGCCATCAGGGGCATATTTTTGATGACGGCCCCGCCCCTACCGGCAAGCGCTTCTGCAATAACGGCGTGGCGCTGAGATTCGTAGCGGAAGAGAAAAAATAAAAAATGTCATTGCGAGCGTGAGCGATGCAACCTAACTAGCCTCGCTGAAGCATGGATTGCTTCGCTTGCGCTCACAATGTCGGGGAATTATACATTATCTAATGTGCGGCTGCGCGTGCGGTAGGTGTTATCCGTATAGTCAAAGGCGTCGCGCACGGCATGTTTGGCTTTGTCCCATGCCAGGGAAGATTTATCCTTGGCGCGCTCCCAATCGTTGCGCAGATCGCTTTCCACATCATCGAACGAGCGGTCGGCATATTTCACGCGCGATTCATAGCCATATAAATAGGCGGGTTTATACGTGTCGTAGGTTTCGTTGCTTTCAACATAGGGGCGCTTGTAGTAATTCGCGCTCCAGTACTGGTCGATCTCGGTGGGGTTGACCACCTCGGCAACGCTCTTGCCGGCGAAGCCGCCGGCCATGCCTCCGACAATTGCACCTACTACTGCGCCAACACCGGCCCCAATCGGTCCGGCTGGTGCGCCAACGGTGGCGCCGGCGGCAGCGCCTGCATATGCGCCGCCAGCTGCGCCAATGCCGACACCCACGGGATGCGCGCCCGGCTCGCCGGTGAATGGATCGCGGTTCATGTCTTTTTCTTTCTCGAACATATAAGTCTCCTTTGCTTGAAGTGACTCACCCTGCATACGGCAAATCGAATAAACATGCGATGCAGCGATACCGGCATGTATATAAAAATAGTGTTACTCCGGTCACTTAGCTGTTGCTAATATTTTCAGGATATTCCCCGGACGGACATTTTACCCGCATACGCTCACCATTGACTTATGCGATTTTACGCCGATCTTCATCTTCACTCGCGCTTCGCTTATGCCACCAGCCGCTATGCAACATTAACCGAAATTGCATATTGGGCATGCCGCAAGGGCCTGAGGGTCATAGCCACCGGAGATTTTACGCACCCGGCATGGATGGCGGAGCTGAAACAGTCCTTAGAGCCTGCCGAGCAGGGGCTTTACCGGCTCAATGATACGGCGCGCAAGGAACTCAGCGCCCGCCTTAGTGCTTCCTGTCCGGCCGATCTGCGCTTTATGCTGTGCGTGGAGGTTTCTACCGTCTACCCATTTAAAAACAAGCAGCGCAAGCTTCACCACTTGCTGTATGTACCGGATTTTGCCGCCGCTGATCGCTTAACACAGGTTCTGCTGCGCTACGGCAGACTGGATGAGGACGGCAGGCCGACGCTTTCCCTGCCCCCTCGCGACCTGCTGGCGCACACGCTCTCCAGCGGCGAGGATGCGTTCCTGATTCCCGCGCATATCTGGACGCCGTGGTTCGGCATGCTCGGCTCCAAAACCGGGTTTGATTCGCTGGATGAGTGTTATGGTAATTTAAGCCACCATATTTTTGCCGCCGAAACCGGCCTTTCCTCCGACCCGCTGATGAACCGGCGCGTGCCGTTTCTGGATAAGCTGCGGATGGTATCTTTCTCGGATGCGCACTCGCCACAGAAGCTCGCGCGAGAGGCGACGCTATTCGATACGGAATTAAGCTTCAGCCATATTAAGCGGGCGATGGAAACCGGCCAGGGCTTTAAGGGTACGGTGGAGTTTTTCCCAGAGGAGGGAAAATATCATCTGGATGGGCACCGCAAATGCAACATTCGTTTAACGCCGGAAGAAACGCGCAAGCTTTCCCGCCGCTGCCCGGTATGCGGCAAGAAGCTTACCGTCGGCGTGCTGCACCGCGTGGAAGATTTGTCGAGACGCGGCGAAGCGGAAGCGGCTGTGCTGGCGAAAAACGTTGAAACCACGCACCTGATTCCGTTGATTGAGCTGATTGCCGAAATAAAAGGCGTTAGCCCTGAGAGCAAAAAAGTGAATCGCGCCTATGATGAATGGCTGACGGCGCTTGGGCCGGAGCTGCGCATCCTGACGGAAACACCGCTTTCCGACATACGGCAAACTTCAGCCCCGCTTGCCGAGGCGATTGCGCGAGTGCGCCGCGGCGAGGTATGGCAGTAGCCAGGGTATGATGGCGTTTACGGCACAGTGCGCGCTTTCGCGCCGAAGGAAGTGGAGCCGGTATAATATTCCCTGTCGTCCTTGGCGACCCATAGGGCCGACCGGGGACGACAAAAGAAAAATTATCGCATCTCAATATCCGCGCCGATATCGGCAGCGCGGGCGGAATGGGTGAGTGCGCCGATGGAAATATAATCCACGCCCGTTTCGGCAATCATCCGCAAGCGCTCCAGCGTAATACCGCCGGAGGCTTCCAGCTTCGCCATGCCGTGCGTGATGCGCACCGCCTCGCGCAGCGAGGCGACATTCATATTATCGAGCAGGATGCGCTCGACTTTCACTTCAAGCGCTTGCTCAAGCTGCGCCAGCGTGTCGCATTCCACCTCCACCGGCACCTGCATGCCGAGGCGCTGCATTCCTTCCCGCGCTCGGGCCACTGCTTGCGCTACTCCGCCGCACAGTGCAATGTGATTATCCTTGATCAGCACCATATCATAAAGCCCCATGCGATGATTTACGCCGCCGCCGGCGCGGACGGCGTATTTATCCAACAGCCGCCAGCCGGGGATGGTCTTGCGCGTATCGAGTATCTGCGCATGCGTACCCTGCACTTCCCCTACATACCGCGCCGTGAGCGTGGCGATACCGCACAGGCGCTGCAGCAGGTTCAGCGCCACGCGTTCGCCTGTCAGTAATGTCCGGGCGGGGCCGTGCAGCGTGGCAAGCGCCTCTCCGGCGGCAAGGCTCAGGCCATCCTCCGCCATTCCTTCCACCTGCACCGACTCGCCGAATACCAGCGGCAGCAATTGCGCGCCGCAGGCAATTAATGGCTCACGCGCGACCAGCCGCATACTGGCTTGCGCGCCTTCCGGCACCAGCGTGAGGGTGGTTACATCACCGCCGCCAATGTCTTCCGCCAGCCCCAAGGCGATAATTGTACGAGTGGATTCAATAAGTTCGTGTCTTGAGTGCATATTGGCGGCCTGTTCGTTGCTTTTCCGTTGTGGCAGCGGTGATCGGTGGCGTAGAATATTGGCTTTGCAGAATTTTGCCAGAAGGAATCTGTGACCGCCTATTCCCCGGAAACCTATGTAGCAGATACGCTGATCATCGGCGGCGGCGGCGCAGGCCTGCGCGCGGCCTGCGCGGCGCAGGAGCGCGGAGCGGATGTGCTGGTGGTGAGCAAAGTCCCCCCCACGCGCAGCCATACGGTAGCGGCACAGGGCGGCATCAACGCGGCGCTTGGCAACCGCGAGCAGGATAACTGGCGCTGGCATATGTACGATACGGTGCGCGGCGGCGACTGGCTGGGCGATCAGGACGCCATCGCCCTCATGTGCGAACGTGCTCCGGGCGCGATTATTGAGCTGGAGCAGATGGGCCTTCCCTTCACCCGCCAGGAGGACGGGCGCATCTACCAGCGTGCATACGGCGGACAGCGCACTCATTTCGGCAAGGGAGATCTGGCGCACCGCGCCTGCGCCGTGGCTGACCGCACCGGGCACGCGCTGCTGCATACGCTCTACGCACAGGCAAAGCGCTTTGGCGTTCGTTTTTTGAATGAATGCATCGCGCTGGACCTTCTGATGAGTTCGGAAGGCACCTGCCTCGGCGTGCTGGCGTGGCAGCTGGAGACCGGGAAGCTGCTGATCCTGCGCGCGCGCCATACCATCATCGCTACCGGCGGATACGGGCAGGCATGGGCCGCTTCTACCTCCTCCTCCATCTGCACCGGTGACGGCAACGCCATGGCCTTACGCGCAGGGTTGCCATTGCAGGATATGGAATTCGTGCAGTTCCACCCCACCACGCTGTACGGCGCGGGGCTTCTGATTACCGAAGGCGCGCGCGGCGAAGGTGGTTGGCTCCAGAATAGCAATGGCGAGCGCTTTATGCAGCGCTACGCGCCGGACTCGATGGAGCTGGCCTCACGCGATGTGATCAGCCGCGCGATGATTATGGAAATCCGCGCCGGGCGGGGCTGCGGACCAAAGAAAGATCATCTGCATTTATCGCTTGCCCATCTGCCGCCCGCCCTGATCCGCGAGCGCCTGCCTACCGTTTGCGAAATCAGCCGCACCTTCGCCCGGCTGGATGCGCTGAAAGACCCAATTCCGGTAATCCCGGCGGTGCATTACACCATGGGCGGCATCCCGAGCAACGCCGAGAGTGAAGTCATCAACGTGCAGGATGGGCGGGAATATGCCGTGCCCGGGTTGATGGTAATTGGTGAAGCCGCCTGCACCTCCATCCACGGCGCGAACCGGTTGGGCTGCAACGCCCTGCTTGATCTGGTGGTGTTCGGAAAAGCAGCGGGCGAAAAATGCGCTCAGGATGATGCGCACACCTCCCTCCCCCCGCTTCCCTCTGCCACGCTGGAGCGGGCGCTTTCGCATTTTGACCGATTGCGGCACGCCTCCGGCGGCACCCAAATCCGCGCCGTGCGGGCGCACATAAAGGAAAGCATGCAGGCCTATGTCGGGATTTTTCGTGATGAGGCCGTGCTGACAGAGGGCTGCGCCGCGTTGCAGCAAGCGCACTCCATGCTGAAAGACGCGCAGCTGCGCGACCGCTCGTTGCTATGGAACAATGAGCTGGTGGAAGCTGTTGAGACGGATAATCTTTTAAGATTGTCGCTCGTTACCGCTGCCTCCGCCCGCTTTCGACGGGAAAGCCGGGGCGCGCATGCTCGTGACGATTATTCCGCACGCGATGATGCTCAGTGGCTCGCGCATACGCTGGCGTCGCTTCCGGATGACGGGCAGGCAGTGTTGAGCAAGCGCCCGGTGAGGCTGGACACAGCGCACGGATTCCTGCCTGAGGAGCGTCATTACTGATTGATTATGCGGCTGTCCCAGCCGGGCTAAGAATATTTCGGATAAATGCTTGCGGTTCAGAAAGACGATTTAGGAGACAGCTTGACATGCGCTTCCGCGCATTTCATATTCACTCTATGAAAGAAGCGCTAAAAAAGCATTGGCTTACCGGCCTTGTGGGCGGATTGATCGTGGTGGTTATTATTATAGCCATCTTTCAGCAAAGCGCCCAGGATAAACCGCGTGCTGTAGTGGCGCTGCCTGCCATCGGCACGCCTGCTTCATTTGCTAAAGGGGCGGTGCCCATTATTACCACCGAGGCATTGAGCGACCTGCTTCGGCAAGGCTACTCGCGTGTGATCGTGAAGCTGAACTTCACGTCGGATGATAAATTGGTATGCATTGGCGACTGGAATGCGGACACAGCACGCATTTTTGGAAAAACAAACACCCCTTCTCCAACGCTCAGTTATGCGGATTTTACCACACTCCCCACGGCGGAAGGAAAACGCCCGTGCACTCTGGAAACTTTATCCGCCTGGATGGATGCCAACCCGTCGGCTGAAATAGTAATTCCTGCAACCAAGCGCCATGCGGAGATGTTTAAGTATCTGTCCGATAATATGGAAAATAAGAAAAGGCGCTTTATCCCGCTCGTGCATGCTCCCGGCCAGTATAAAGCGTTAAAGAAAATGGGATATCAGTCTATTATCCTCTCATATCCCGCTAAGGCATTTAAATCAGATAAGAAGGATGCTATTGAAAGACTTGATGAATTTTCTATAAGAAATCGCGTATACGCTGTGCAGATGCCGCAGAAAGCCTTTGCTACCAATGCATCCGCTAAAAAGCTGGCGCAAAAGAATATTCCCATCTATATATTCACAACGAATTGCGCCGCATTAGCGCAACTAAAGAAATTCGGATCAATCGGGCTGTATGCCGGACCCGCATTGAAATCCCCCTGCTCCGCAGGCGCACAATAAACAGATTTGCATATGGTAACCATTACCCTTCCCGATAACAGCACGCGTCAGTTCGATCATCCCGTTACGGGACTGGAAGTGGCGCAATCCATTGGCGCAGGCCTTGCCAAAGCGGCACTGGCCGTGAAAGTAAACGGCGCGCAGCGTGACCTTTATACACCGATTGCCGAGGATGCGCGGCTGGAAATTCTTACCGTCAAACAGCCGGAAGGACTGGACGTGATGCGCCACACCACCACCGCACAGGTGCTGGCGCGAGCGCTGAAAGAGCTTTATCCCGGCGCGAAGCTTGCCATCGGCCCCACGGTGGATGATGGGTTTTATTATGATGTGGAAACCGACCATCCGATTTCATCCGAAGACCTTCCTAAAATCGAAGCGCGTATGCGCGAGATCATGGCGGAAGATAAAACCGTCACCCGCGAGATGTGGAGCCGCGCCGATGCCATCGCTTTGTTCAAGTCGCGCGGTGAGCCCTATAAGGCCGATATTATTGAAAACGCCGCCGCCGACGATACCACTGAAGCAGGGAAAATCTCCCTTTACCGCCAAGGCAGCGGCGAGAATGCCTTTATCGACCTTTGCCGCGGCCCGCACGTGCCGCATTTCTCACACCTGAGCAAAGCCTTCAAGCTTACCCGAGTAGCCGGTGCCTATTGGCGCGGCGACAGCAAGAACAAGCAGCTGATGCGCATCTACGGCGTGCAGTTCGCCACCGAAAAAGAGCTGAATGCCTATCTCACCATGCTGGAAGAAGCCGAAAAGCGCGACCACCGCAAGCTTGGCAAGGAACTCGGCCTGTTCCATATCGAAGACCATTCGCCCGGCATGATTTTCTGGCATGACAAGGGTTGGACGCTGTTTCGCACCATCGAGAATTACATCCGCACCCGCATTCGCGCCAACGGCTATATTGAAGTGAAAACGCCGATACTGGTGGATAAAACCCTGTGGGAGGCTTCCGGGCACTGGGAGAAGTTCCGCGCCAACATGTTCACTTCGCAAGCCGATGAAGACCGTACGCTCGCCATCAAGCCGATGAACTGCCCCTGCCACGTGCAGATTTTCAACCAGGGCCTGAAAAGCTACCGCGAACTGCCGCTGCGCATGAGCGAATTCGGCACCTGCCACCGCAACGAGCCCTCCGGCAGCCTGCACGGCATCATGCGTATCCGCGGCTTCACGCAGGACGACGCGCATATTTTCTGCATGGAAGACCAGATCACTGCTGAGACGGTTGCCTTCTGCGATTTGCTCAAAAGCGTGTACAAGGATTTCGGCTTCACCCAGATCATGGTAAAATTCTCCGACCGCCCGCCGGTGCGCGCCGGTTCGGATGAAACATGGGACAAGGCTGAAAACGCCCTGAAAGAAGCCGTGGCCGAAGCGAAGCTGGAATGGACGCTAAATCCCGGCGAAGGCGCATTTTACGGCCCGAAGCTGGAGTTCACCCTGCGCGACGCACTGGGGCGCGACTGGCAGTGCGGCACGCTGCAGGTAGATTTTGTGCTGCCGGAGCGGCTGGCTGCCGCGCATGGGGGCGCGGACGGCGCCAAGCACCGCCCCGTGATGCTCCACCGCGCCATTCTTGGTTCATTGGAGCGCTTTATCGGCATCCTGATCGAGGAACATGCCGGGAAGTTCCCGCTCTGGCTGGCTCCTGTGCAGGCGGTGGTGGCCACCATCACCAATGACGCGGATGATTACGCGCAGGAAGCCGCTGCCGAGTTGCGCGCTCATGGCATCCGGACGGAAGTGGATATTTCCCCCAATAAAATCAATTACAAGGTGCGCGAGCATTCGCATGCGAAGGTGCCGCTGATCCTGGTGGTAGGGGCAAAAGAGAAGGAAAACCGATCGGTTACCATCCGTCGCTTGGGCACGCAGGAACAGCAGACGCTTTCGCTGGAAGATGCCGCCCACCAGATCACCCGGGAAGCGCAGCCGCCTTCTTTCTGATTTCCCCTGCAAGGGGAAGGGAAATAAAGCAAAACCCTGTTGACCATTGAGGCAAACCCACGTATGAGGGGTATTCCCTGCAAACAGGTTTTATTAACCTTTTCCGGGTATTATCATGAATATATCAACTACGCAAAGGAGCGCTATTTGCACATATGGGTTATAACTTCGTATGAATTCGCCTAAATCCCGCGGTGATGAGCCGCGCATCAACCAGCAGATCACTTCCCCCCGTATCCGCTTAATTGACGCCACCGGCCAGATGGTCGGGGTGGTTTCCGTTCCCGAAGCGCTGCGCAAAGCCGAGCAATCCGGGCTTGATCTAGTGGAGATCGTGCCGACAGCGGAGCCGCCCGTATGCAAAATCATGGATTACGGCAAATATAAATACGAAGCGCAAAAGAAAGCCCATGAAGCGCGCAAAAAGCAGAAAGTCATCGTCATCAAGGAAATCAAGCTCCGCCCGACGATTGACAAGAACGACCTCGACATCAAGCTGAAAAATGCCATCAAGTTCCTGGAAGAAGGCGACAAGGTGAAAATCAGCCTTAAATTCCGTGGCCGCGAAATGGCCCACCAGGAGGTGGGGCAGAACATTATCGCGCGCGTGCAGGAAACGCTGGAACCGCATTGCAAGATCGAGCAGCCGCCGCGCATGGAAGGCAGCCAGATCACGATGATCGTCGGGCCGAAATGAGCTTCATTTCCATTCTCCTTCATTGCGGTTGCAGGGTGGAGCGGAATGAATGTCTCAAATAACCACTACCCCCTCCCCTCAATTAGAGGCGGCGGGCAATAAATTAATTAAAAAATAATCAATTACTTATATCGTCGCAGGATATCGTTTCATTACCTTTCGCGCTACGGGAGTCGATGTCGCATGTCCGCCGTTCAGATTAACGAGATTATCCAGACCATTCAGAGCGAAGTGCAGAAATTCGCCATTACGAATGAAACCATCGCCAACCATACCAATTTGCTGGCGCTGAACGCCACCATAGAAGCTGCACGCGCGGGGGAATATGGGCGGGGGTTCGCGGTGGTTGCGCAGGAAGTGAAGTCGCTAGCCTCACAGGCGGCGCATAATTCCAAGGAACTTCGCACCACGGTGCTGAAGCGCATCTGTACCCAGACCGACGAGCTTTCCCGTTATTTCGTTGAGCGCGATACATCGCGCCTCGCCGAAATGGCGCAGACGCTGGTGCAACTGATTGTGCGCAACCTCTATGAGCGCACCGCAGACGTGCGCTGGTGGGCCACCGATGAGGCTTTTTACAATTGCCTGGAAAATATCTCCGAGCAGACCTGCCTGCATGCCATCCGCCGCCTGTCCATCATCAACCGCTTTTATTCGGTGTATCTCGATTTACTGCTGGTGGATACCAAAGGCCGCGTGGTCGCTACTTCGCAGCCGGATAAATTCAAGGCTGCGCTTGGCGCCAGCGTTTCGCAACACCGCTGGTACAGCGCCGCCATGGCCACTTCCAGCGGCGACCAGTATATCGTAGATGATATTTACACCGACCCCCTGCATAATCAGCTTCCGGTGGCCGTCTATTCCACCGCTGTGCGCAAGGGCGGCGAGCTGAATGGCGAGATTACCGGCGTGCTGGGCGTGTTTTTCGATTGGAGCGAGCAGGCCCGCGTGATCGTGCAGGATGAGCCGAACCTCACCAAGGAAGAATGGGCGCGTACCCGCGTGCTGCTGCTGGACGATAAATTCCGCATCATTGCATCTTCCGACGGGCGCGACATGCTCGCCCCCTTCCGCCTGAACACGCAAGGCCAGCCCAAAGGCTCCTACACGGACGCAAACGGCGATACGGTAGCGTTCGCCAAGACCCTTGGCTACCAGGAATATGACGGCTTAGGCTGGTACGGGGTGATTATCCAAAAACCTGAAGCGTAATATTCTCCATCATACTCGGGCCGCCTTAGGCGGAACCGGGGAAGATGGAGAAAAATGTTATGCCTTCATCCCGCGGCTGCCCGGTTTGATGGCGGGGATGGCGGCGAGGTCGGAGGGAAGTGCGTCGGCGTGGTAGGTGGGCACGTCCAGTGTCAGCAGGGAGACCAGCGGCAGCTTAAGGGTGGCGTCGTTGCCGCTGCGGCGGTCGATCAGGCTGCAGGCAAGCACCGCGTTGCCGCCGTGATCCGCCACGCAGGCCACCGCTTCCATCGAGGATTTGCCGGTGGTAATCACATCCTCCACGATCAGCACGCGCGCGCCCGGCTCCAGCGCGAAGCCGCGGCGCAGCTGGAAGCTGCCGTCCACACGTTCGCAGAACATGGTGGGGATGCTGAGCTGGCGGCCCATTTCATAGCCGACCACCACGCCGCCCATGGCCGGGGCGACGATGCAATCCACATCAATCTCATGCTCATCCACATAGGCCTGGATACGCTGCGCCAGCGCATGGCACAAACGCTCGCCGCGCGCGGCGTCCATCATCACGCGCGCGCATTGCAGGTATTTGGGGCTGCGCAGGCCCGAGGAGAGGATGAAATGACCGTTCAGGATCGCGCCCGCGTCGGTGAATTCCTGCAGGATGGCTTCTTCAGTGAGCATTAGGTTCTCCGCGCGTATTAGGCTGCAACTGGGGATGGATATACTGCGCATAGAGCGCCAGCACGTCATCCATTGGTTTTTCGTTGATAGTGATATCCTGCGGCGAGGCTACGGAAATCCCATAGCGAAGCGTATCTCCTTCCGCCTTGCCGATAGCTTGCAGGAATCGCTTGATCCCTTCTACCAGCGCAGGGTCAGCATTAATGCCGGCGGCGATGTCGGGATTCAGCGGCGACAGCGCGGCCTTGAGCTTGCGCAACCATGCGCCGGTATCCTCCACCAGCGCCATGCAGTTGCGGCAGGCCAGGTTCAGCGTGCCCACAGGGAAAGGCTGTTCAGGCGTCTTGGTGGATTTGCCGCTGGCGGTTACACCGTAAGGCGCCACCGAGATTTCCATGTTGTTTAAGGTCACCTCGCCGTTATTCATGCTGGCATCGCCCCGGTAGGCGCTGTCCAGGGCGAAGGTGATTTTGCCCAACGGGTGCAGTTTAGGAATGAGAGGCGCAAACATATCGTACAGCTGTTCGGGTGAGTAGCGCCTGATCTGCGGATTTACAGCCAGCATTTGTTCCTGCTCCTGCATAGAGGCGATATCACGGCGGAAGATATCGGCAAGAATAGTGTCATAGGCTTCACTGACCGTGCTTTCGGCCCTGAATTTAAGCAACGCAGCATATATGCCGTTTACCGCTTCCGCATTGGCGATATGCAGCGTCGTGGAAGACTGATACAGCGCATTGCTGATATCCATACGGCGTATTTCAAAATCGACCGGCGTATTCAGGCCGAGCGTGTTTATGTCTTCCGGGCCTTTCCACCCCGCATCCAGATGCATATTCTGCTTACCATAAGCCGATATGCGCAATGACGGCGGCAATGGCTCATCAGGGATAAATAGGGTGAAATAGCGCGCAACCCATGCATCCGCCGGAGGCAGCGATTCGCTATCGGCAATATCCAGCTTTACATCTACCGCCATTTTACCTGCAGCAGGCCACAGCCGCGTGATGGTAAAAAATACCGGCCCGCTCTGCATAAGTGTTTCATTCGTTGCTGCATCGGCGATGACATTTTCCCCACCGGAGCAAACAAGCGATGACGCTTCCTTTAAAACACGGTCGATAGTCATGCCCTGCAAATTCCACATATTGCCCAAGAATCCGCCTTGCGAACGCAAGGTGATTTCACAGGTGCGGTCGGTCTTTTGTATCATGCGCAGGGAGCGCTTATCGGAACCGATAACGCTTTCGTTCAGCACCGGTCCTTTGATCGTCATGCTGTATCGGCTGGAAAACGCGTTCACGCCAATCTCGACAGTACCGTCCAGGCTGAAGCGCTCCGTCCATTCCGGCATGCGCATGAGCGCATCCTTAACTTTTTCTCCATCCGAACCGTCCGGCATCACCGGAAGATCGCCACCGATCGTTTTCATCAGCGTATCGATACGGCCGGAAAACACCGGATTGACGATATTCACCCGCACCTGTGTGGGAAATCCGGATATTTCAATGGACTGATAGGTAATATAGGGCTGCTTGGCGTTGATTTGAGCTATAGCCTGCTCAATCGTATCTTTTGCCGTCTTTGCCTGTAAATACCATGAAACACAGTAAAGCGCCGCGCCGACCACGAGGAACACGGCAAGGGCAAGGGGGAGGATACGGCGCATGGGAACTCCTTATAATTCGGGGCGGAGAGTGGTACGCAAGCAATTATCTGTCAATGAAAATCAGCCGGTCCACAGGCCCTTCTGCGCCTGCGCCTCGCGCCTGCGGTCGGCACTGAGCGCCTCGCGCAGGGTGGCGGCGATTTTTTCGCTTTTCCAGGCCCAGCTATAGGGCTTTACCCTCGCCACAGGCAGGATTTCCCAGCTGACATTGGTCAGCAGCACCGCCTCTGCCGAGGCTAGTATATCCACCGGGAATTCCCCTTCCGTCACCGGCCATGGGCTCAGGCGAAACAGCGCGGCGCGGGTGGAGCCGGCAATCGCGCCGGTAGTAAGCGACGGGGTGAATAACGCTCCTCCAGCGTACCAGAATAAGCTAGAGGAGCTGCCTTCGCATAATTTCCCCAGCCAATTCACCTGCAAAGCCTCGAAGCAGCCTCGCTCCATAGCTTCCATGCGGGCGAGCGCCGCGTTCAACCCTTGCGCGTGCTTTACCGGCGGCAGGGCGCGGGGGGAAATTTTCTCATAGCCGCTGACGCAGACCTCCACCGCCTGCTGCGGCACCGCCGGCAACGGCATAAATTCCGCGAGCAGGCACGGCTCCCCCTGCACCGCCGGCAGGTAGCCCTTGCTGCCGCGCCCGCGGCTGACATAGATACGCAATATCCCGTCCATTGCGCCGTTGCGCAGCAGCAATTCCCGGCAGAGGGGCTGGAGGGTGACGGATGCATACGGAATGCGCAGCGCGGCCAGCCCGGCGTTCAGGCGAGCCATGTGCCATACCCACTGGTAGGGCACGCGGGATTCCACACGGATGGTCTCGAACACCCCGTCGCCGAAGCGGAAACCGCGCTCCTCGGGGGATACCATGGCCGCCTCCGCGGGCAGGAACTGGTCATTCAGCAATATATACGCCATAGTTCCGGTTGCGCTCCCCGCGTAAAATAGTATGATGAATCATTAGCATAAATTTGGTATTGATCAACTATGTCTCTTGTCATCATCGGCCTCGGCAGCAATGTCGGCGACCGCGCCCGGTTCCTCGCCGAAGCCATCCGCGAGCTTTCCGCTTGCGTCGCTTCCATGGAATATTCGCCCATTTACACTTCCGCCGCCGTGCTGCCAGAGAATGCGCCCGCCGAGTGGGATATGCCTTATTACAACATGGTCGTGCGCGGCGATTCCGCCCTCACCCCGGATGATCTGCTACGGGAAGCGAAGTCTATTGAAAAAAGGCTGGGGCGCACCGAGCGCGGCTTCTGGGGACCGCGCGAGATCGACGTGGATATTCTGGCGTATGACGACGTGGTATATATGTCCGAGCTGCTCACCATTCCGCACCCGCGCCTGCTATCGCGCAATTTCGCGCTCAAGCCGCTGGCCGATATCGCGCCCGGCTGGCGCTATCCCGCGCCGGGCCCCTATCAGGGCAGAACCGCCATCGAGCTTTCGCGCCAGCTGGAGACGGATGAATCCTTCCGTCCCGCCGGGGTAACCCTGCCGCTGCTGCGCTAGTGCGCACGCAACTGATCGGCATCCTGAACCTGACGCCGGATTCCTTTTCCGACGGCGGACAGGTGACGGACGCGGCCCAGGCCATCGAGCGGCTGATCGAAGATGGCGCGGATATTATCGATATCGGCGCGGAATCCACCCGGCCCGGCGCAACGCCCCTTACGCCTGCGCAGGAATGGCAGCGGCTGGAGCCGGTGCTGCATGAAGTGCTGCCATGCTTTCCGCAAGCCGTCTTCAGCCTCGATACCCGCCACGCCGAAACCGCCGCGCGGGCGCTTTCATACCCCATTCACTGGATCAACGACGTCTCCGGCCTTGCCGACCCGGCGATGGTGGACGCCGTGCGCGGCTCCGCCTGCAAGCTGGTGGTGATGCATTCACTCACCGTTCCCGCCGACCCCGGCAGGCATTTGCATGAAGAAGCCGACCCGGTGGCGGAACTGCTGCACTTCGCACGCGAGCGCAGCGCGGAACTGGAGCGGCAGGGCATCGCCCGCGAACGGCTGATCTTCGACCCCGGCATCGGCTTTGGGAAAACGCCGCTGCAATCGGTGGAGATTCTACGCCGCATTGATGAGCTGAAAGCCTGCGGCATGGAGTTGCTGATCGGGCATTCGCGTAAATCCTTCCTGAAACTCTTTTCTTCACCTCCCCCTGCAAGCGGAGAGACAGAGTGGACTGGGCGGGATGCATTGACGCTTGGCGTATCTGCTTACTTATACGGCAAGGGAATCGATTATATACGCATCCATGCCGTGCGCCCGCATGCCGAGTTGCGTAAAGCCTGGAAGGCGCTGCATGCGTGAAGCGCCGGAGATTGCCGCGGTTCTCGCCCGCCTTCAGCACCCGGCGCTGCCGGTGATTGACCTCGGCCTGGAGCGGGTGAATGCGCTGCTGGCGCGACTGGACAATCCGCAGCTGCGCCTGCCGCCGGTCATTCATGTGGCCGGCACGAACGGCAAGGGCTCGCTGATTGCTTACTTAAGCGCTATCATGCAGGCGGCGAAGCTGCGCGCGCACCGCTACATTTCGCCGCATCTGGTGCGTTTTCACGAGCGCATCATGCTAGCGGGCCGCGAGATTGACGATCAGGCCTTGCTGGATACCCTCACGCGCACCGAGCAGGCAATGCAGGAAGCGCCGGTTACGTTTTTCGAAGCCACCACGGCGGCGGCCTTCCTTGCGTTTGCCGAACATTCTGCCGATGTATTGCTGCTTGAAACCGGCCTCGGCGGCAGGCTGGACGCCACGAATATCATCCCCTCACCGCTGCTGACGGCGATCACCCCAATTGCCATGGACCATAGCGAGTTCCTTGGGGATACGCTGGCTAAAATCGCGGCGGAAAAAGCCGGGATCATCAAGCCCGGCGTGCCATGCGTCATCGGACCGCAACTGCCCGAAGTGCTGAAAGGACTCGAAGTTACTGCCGAAGAACAGCGTGCGCCCCTCTGGCGCTACGGGAAGGAATGGTATCTGGAGCAGCAGGGAGGAAGGCATTCTTACCGCTCCGCGCACCTTACCCTTGCGCTGAAACCATCGCTCGAAGGTGAACACCAGTTTGCTAATGCCGCCACCGCCGTGGCCTGCATCGATGCGCTGCGCGTCCACGCCAGCACGCATAAGGTAATAGAAAAAATCAACGATGCCGCCATGGCAAACGGAATCGCCCGCGCCAGCTGGCCGGCCCGGCTGCAACGGCTGACAGATCATCCTTTTGTGCAGGCGCTGCCTGATGCGTGCGAATTGTGGCTGGACGGCGGGCATAATCCGCATGCGGGAGCAATGCTGGCGAACTGGGCCAACGGGCGCGGGCTGCCCGTTTACCTGGTATGCGGAATGATTGAGGGAAAGGATACTGGCGGGTTCCTGATGCCGTTTAAGGGAATTGCGCAGCGCGTCTATTGCATCACCATCCCCGAGGAGCCGAAAGCCCAGACCGCCGATGCGCTTGCGCTCACGGCGGCGTCCGCCGGGATTGCCGCCTGCGCCGCCGGCGATATCGAACACGCGCTGCATTCAATTGCACAACAAACGCAGGGGCCGGCGCTTGTCCTGATCTGCGGTTCGCTCTACCTGGCGGGGTGGGTGCTTGGCCTCAATGCCTAAGCACAAATAAGTATCCCTGCTGCAAACAGCGGAGTATCAAGATTGTCATTCCCGCACAGGCGGGAATCCAGTCTTTTCATTTGCACCGCAGACGCGGCACGATGGATTCCCGCCTGCGCGGGAATGACAAAAAATGTAGCAGGTGGCAGGGAATTTACCCCGGAGAGATTAAATTAGAGATTGTTATGCCTTATATGCGCGCATCCGTTCAAACCCCGCCTCTAAATCCGCAATCAAATCCGCCGGGTTTTCCAGCCCGATATGGATGCGCAGGCAGTGGCCGGCATGATTCAGGCGGGTGGCGGTGCGCACCTTATCGAGGTTGAATGGAATCAGCAGGCTCTCAAAGCCGCCCCAGCTATAGCCCATGTGGAAATAGCGCAAGTTATCCAGCATTGCCGCCAGCGCTTCGCGCGGGCAGGGTTTCAGCAGGAATCCGAACAGCGCGGTTGCGCCGAGCATATCGCGCTTCCACAGCGCATGACCCGGATCATCCGGCAGCGCCGGGTAGAGCACTTTCACCACTTCCGGACGCTGCTGGAGCCATTTGGCAACTACCATCGCGTTTTCCTGGTGCTGCTTCAACCGCACCGCCATGGTGCGGATGCCGCGCATGGCGAGATAACAATTATCCGCTGACACGGCCGCGCCGAGATTGCGCGCCGCGACCAGCAGGCGCTTATAATGCTCCTTCTTGCAGGAAAGCGAACCCATTACCAAATCGGAATGCCCGGAAATGTATTTTGTCACCGATTGCATAGAAATGTCCACGCCATGCTCGAATGCTTTAAACAGCAGCGGCGTCGCCCATGTATTATCCGCCACCACAATGATGCCGCGCTTGTGCGCCTCGGCGGCGATGGCGGGGATATCCTGCATCTCGAAAGTGAGCGAGCCGGGACTTTCGCAATAAACCACCCGCGTATTCTCCTTCATCAGCGCCGCAATGCCGCTGCCGATGGTGGGGTCATAATAAGTAACTTCAACGCCGAGGCGCTTCAGTTCATATTCGCAGAAGCGGCGGCTGGGGCCGTAAACCGTGTCCACCATCAGCAGGTGGTCGCCAGCTTTGACGAAGGCGATTAGTGAAGTGGCAATCGCCGCCATGCCGGAGGCGTGCAGGATGGCATGGTCCGCCCCTTCCAGCTCGGCAATGGCGTGTTCCAGCGCGCTGGTGGAGGGGGTGCCGTAGCGCCCGTACGTGGGAAACGGCCATTCACCGCGCTCGACCTTGTCGAAATCGGCCAGCGTGTCGAACAAAATGGTGGAGGCGCGGTAGGGCGGCAGGCTGACGATGCGCTGCGGCGTCTCGGTTTCATATGTGCCTATGGTGGCAACTTTAGTGTCGATATGCATAAGCCTTCTCAAAATTCCCGCCAGGAAAGCCCGGCGACGATATGGGTGACGCTGTTTTTATCATTGCCGAACGGCAGCAGGCAGGCGCGGTAGCGGATGACCGAATTATTTCCCTTGGCGAAGAATTGCCCTTCATCACTGATGATGCGCGGGTTTTCGCTCAGCTCGCCAATGCGCTTCATGATCTTCGCGCCGGGAAAATCATGCATGTTCACATTGACCATTTCGCCGGTAATGTCGCGCCCATAGGACTTGACTACATCTTGCCCGACATATTCATACCGGTACGAAATTGCGCCCGAGGCGGAAATCAGCTTCAGCACCAGCAGCCGCGCCTGGATATCGGGCAGGGCCTCAATACTGAAACGGACGATATCCGGCATTGGATCATCCTTGCGAAGATCGTCCCAGTATTTGGTCAGGCGGCCTATCAGGCGTTTTTCATGCATATCAATTTTTGTAAAATTTTAGGGGTTTTTTGAAGACCGTATAAAACCACTATGCCCGCAGGAAAGTCAAGCGGGTGCCCCATAAAAAAACTGTCAACCGAAAAACGCCGCGAAGCCGCGCCCTGCCTTGATTTATTTTCACTTGACAGGGAATCCGCTTGAAGCCCGTCGGCAGCCTTTTTATAATAAAAACTGGTTGCGCTTACAGATGCAGCCATGGCCCACGGGCCAAACCTTTGCCCAGGAGCAAACCTACGCCTGACCTTAAGTTAGCCTCAGGCGCGCATTGCGATCAGGACAAACGAACATTCGTTGTCAACCTGAACTATCAATGGAGGAAATGTTATCATGTCAATTGAAGCCCATATCGACGCCATTGCAGAAAAACGCGAGCACATCAAAGAGCAGATCGCCCTCGAATCCGCCCGCCCCTCCCCTGACTTTACGGTCATTACCCGCCTGAAGAAGCAGAACCTCGTGCTGAAGGAAGAAATGCAGCAATGCTTCAAGATGCTGAAATCCAGCGCCAGCCAGGCATCCTAAACCTTCTTTAAACCGTATCAAAATCCCGCCGCAGACGCACCAGATTCTGGAAATGCGTCCGGCGGGGTTTTTACGTTTGATTGCATCGCTTAGCGGAAGGTTTCTTAGACTTGCCCGCAAACTTTCCAGTGCGATGGCTTCCGAAACGTTGCCGAACCCAACAGCAATATCCCTTCCTGAGCGCGCATGCGTTCAATCATGAGATCCGTACTCCTTGCGCCATTATCCCTGATGATTGTGAATGAAAGCTTAAAAGCACCGTTCCTTGCGTGACAAAAGGCGTTTGTGCGGCTAATACACGGCTGTAATGATCGCTTCGGAACGTTTTATGCGCAAATTCTGGCTCTTGGGCCTTACTTTTCTTCTCGCCGCCGTAGCGTGGCTGTTCTGGCATAAGCGCCCGTCCGTTGAAGTAGCAATCCCTTCGCGTGGCCCCGCAGTTCAGGGCGTCTATGCCACCGGCACAGTGGAGGCGAGCATCATGCTCCCCGTGGCTCCGCGCGTAGGCGCGCGGATGGTGGAGCTGAAGGCGGACGAAGGCTCGCGCGTTAGCAAAGGCCAGACGCTCGCTCGGCTGGAAGATACCGACCTGCGCCACACGCTCGACCAGCTGCGCACGCGCGAGGCATTTGCCAAAAAGGAATTTCTGCGTAAAGCGCAATTGGTCAAAGACGATACCGCCAGCAAGGAATCCTATGACAGCGCGAAAGCGGACTGGAACGCCGCGCAGGCTGCCACCCGTAATGCCGAGGCGCAACTAGGATATTTACAGCTGCAGGCCCCCGATAACGGCACCATTATCCGCCGCGACGGGGAAATTGGCGAATTCATCCCGGTCAATCAGCCGGTATTCTGGCTCTCCGTGGATGCACCTTTGCGCATCAGCGCCGAGGTGGATGAAGAAGACATCCACCAGGTGCAGCCCGGCCAGAAGGTGCTGATCCGCGCCGACGCCTTCCCCGGCCAGGTATTCAACGGCACCGTGCTGGCCATCACCCCCAAGGGCGACCCCGTGGCCAGAAGCTACCGCGTGCGCATCGGCTTTGCCGATAAAACGCCGCTGATGATCGGCATGACGGCGGAAACCAATATCATCATCCGCGAGGCGCAGGATGCGCTGCTGATTCCTGCCACTGCCTTGCAAAAAGGCCGCGTCTGGCGGGTAACAGACGGAACGCTTACCGCTGTGCCCGTTGTCACCGGCGCAAAAAGCGCGGAAACAGTGGAAATCATTGAGGGCATATCGCAGGAAGACGAGATTGTACTGCATCCGAATGCTAAGCTGAAGGAAGGCGGGAAACTGCGCACAAGGCGCGTGCAGATGGATAAATAATGCAGCTGTTGCTCTCCATCGCCCTCAAGCATTTGCTGGCGCGCAAGCGCCAGAGCGTGGTGTCGCTGCTGGGGATTGTGCTTGGGGTGGCGTTCTTCCTGGGCATTTCGTCCCTGATGACCGGCTCGGAGAAAGATTTTATCCGCCGGCTGGTGGATAATTCGCCGCATATCACCATTTCGGATGAATTCCGCAACCCGCGCCCGCAACCGCTTAATGAACGTTACCCGGACGCGCTGGTGAGCCTGCCGCGCGTGAAGCCGCTCACCGAAACGCGTGGCATCCGCGGTTATGTGCAAATGCTGGAATCGCTTCGCGCCACCCCGGGCGTTACCGCCTCGCCGGTACTGGCGGGGCAGGCGCTGGTGAATTTCGCCGGCAAGGATTACGCGGTTACATTGAACGGCATGATCCCCGAGGAGGTCAAGGGCGTTTCCACCATTGAGAATTACATGATCGAAGGCTCGATTGACGATTTGATCGCCAATCCGGACGGCATCGTCATCGGCGCGGAGATGGCGCGCAAGCTTTCAATTGGCCGCAGTGAGAATATTACAATCACCGCCACCACCGGGCAGGTGCGCACATTCAAGATTCTCGGTATCTTCCGCACGGGCCGCGCAGATTATGACGAAACGCAGGCTTTCGCCAGCCTAAAGCGCGTGCAGGCGCTGCTCAACCGCCCCAACCGCGCCAACCGGATTATCATCAAGCTCACCGACCCTTATGCGGCGCGCGACATGGCCGCCGAGTTCGAGGCGCGCGGTGGCTATAAAGCCGTTTCATGGCAGGAAGCGTCGGAGGATATCATGAGCACCCTCGCCATCCGCAATATCATCATGTATACGGTAGTGAGCGCCGTGCTGGTGGTGGCGGCGTTCGGCATTTATAATGTCATTTCCACCGTGGTGATGGAGAAGCAGCGCGATATCTCAATCCTTAAATCCATGGGCTTCCACGGGCGCGACGTGCGACGGATTTTCCTGATTCAGGGCGTGCTGCTGGGCATTGCCGGTTGCATGGCGGGCATACCGCTCGGCTGCGCCTTCATGTTCGGGCTGATGCAGGTAACGCTGAAACCGCCCGGCGCGACGGAAGTGGTCAATATGCCGATTGACTGGAGCCCGCTTCAGTTTTTGATTGCGGTGATGTTTGCCATGACCGCCGCCATCCTGGCCGCCTGGCTCCCGGCCCGCAAAGCCGCCGGCGTACAGCCGGTGGATATCTTGCGCGGAGGCACATGATGGAGCCGGTGATCAAGGCGCACAACCTTACTCGCAAACTCACCGGCGAAGTGCCGGTGACGCTGGTGGAAAATGCCTCGCTGGAGATATACCCTGGCGAGTTCGTCACCATCATCGGCCCGTCCGGTTCGGGTAAATCCTCGCTGCTTTATTTGCTTGGGCTGTTGGATAAGCCGACCTCCGGCTCGCTCTGGCTCAGCGGCACCGATGTATCCGCCTATGCGGAGGATAAGCTTGCCGATATGCGGCTGGCGGAAATCGGCTTCGTGTTCCAGTTTCATTTCTTACTGCCGGAATTCACCGCGCTGGAGAATGTGATGCTGCCCATGCAGCGCCTGAACCGCCTGAAGCCGGACGCAATCAAGGCGCGCGCCGCCCAGCTCTTAACCGATCTCGGGCTGGAAAGTCAGTTGAATAAATTACCGCACCAGATGTCCGGCGGGCAAAGCCAGCGCGTGGCCATCGCCCGTGCCCTTGCCAACGAGCCGAAACTGATTCTGGCCGATGAGCCGACCGGCAACCTGGACTCCGCCTCCAGCGCCAACGTGCAGCGCATTCTGCGTGAACTGGCGCACACCCACCAGCGCGCGGTGGTGACGGTAACCCACGACACGCATTTCGCCGACACCGCCGACCGGGCGATTACCATCATCGATGGCAGGATTCAGCCGACAGGATAAATAAGTTCGCTTTCTTGTACACATCTATTGTCACCCCGCCGCATGGCAGGGTCTAGGCGCCAAGCATCCGGATACCGCCATGCGGCGGTATGACAAATATAGTGAGATTAGTGGAGAAAACATATTCAGGAGTTGCATAAACGCTTCTTATGAAGGAGATTCATTACGTCTTTATTTTAAAGGAGTGATTATGCGGCCTTTTCTACTTTATCTTGCGGTGCTGATATCCTTTAGCGCATTTACACTGCCATCTTATGCCAAGGACAAAGGGCATCACGACCACAAGCATAAATCAAAGCATGAAGACCGGGAGGATCATGACCATGACCATTCCGACCGCGTGATTATTGAAACCCATGACCGGGTGATCATCCGCGACTATATCGGTAGCCATTACCGCCCGCATTGCCCGCCGGGACTTGCCAAGAAACATAACGGTTGCATGCCGCCCGGACAGGCGAAAAAATACGCCATCGGCCAGCGCCTGCCGGATGTGGTGGTCTTCGAGCCGGTGCCGCAGGATTTATACGTTAGGCTGCAACCGGTGCCGGTGGGCTACCAGTATGTCATGGTGGACCGCGACGTGCTGCTAATCTCCGAAGCCTCGCATAAGGTGATCGACGCGATTACGCTGCTTTCCGCCGTCGGGCACTGATCAGCGGCGGCAGGTGGCGTTTTGCAGTGGGATATGCTGCCCGCCCAAATAAGCCCCGCCCAGCACACCGCCGATGGTGGCCGCCGTATTGCCCTTGCCTTTGCCGATCTGGTGGCCAAGCACCCCGCCCGCGACGCCGCCGGCAGCATAGCCTAAAATATTGCCGTCATTGCATGCGGGTTTAACAGGTTGCTGCGCGACTCTCTTTACAGGAGCCTGTTGCGCTTGCTGCTGGTCACCATGCCACGGCAATTGCTGGCCCCCTTGTAGATTAGCAGAACTTGCAGCCACGGCAGGCTTAACGAAAGCGCCCCCTTCACCCAGCGCTGCCGTTTTTTCCACCGGCGCTTCCGCTGCCGGGCGATAATTCTTATATACTGCCGCCCCAGCCACGCCTGCCGCCATCAGCAGGGCGATGACCGCAATCCCCATTGTCATTCCGCGCTCGTACATGTCCGCCTCCATTGTGCTAGTTGCTGCGATACTAGACGCCCATGCGTAAAATACGCATGATGACCAGTGGCAGAAAAATTAAATTATTTTAATACAGCCAACCATCGACCCGTACCGATATTTGATCTATATCAAGGTAAATTAGCTCCACCTTCGTTAATTATGAAAAATACGATCAACGTAAGTACCTGTTTCTCCATCCTATAAAACACCGAATCGAGAACGTTTGCTTTTTGAAAAAGGATGCGGAATAAGACGCATATCCTATTATAATTTAAGGCAATATAATGGCACTGGTTTTAGACCTGCAAGGCAAGAAGGGCCTGATTGTCGGTATCTGCAATGACCGCAGCATTGCCTATGGCTGCGCGCGAATTCTACGCGAGGCCGGTGCCGAAATCGCCGTTACCCATGCCGATGAAAAGACCGCGAACTATTCGCATCCCTTAGCGGAAAAGTTGCAGGCATCCCTGTTCCTGCCGTGCGACGTACAATCCGATGCGCAGATGGAGCAGGTGTTCGCTGAGATTAGACACCACTGGGGAAAGCTCGACTTCCTGCTTCATTCCGTCGCCTTCGCCCCTGGCGCCGACCTGCACGGGCGCGTGGCCGACTGCTCGCGCGCCGGTTTCATACAGACGATGGATATCTCCTGCTATTCCTTCATCCGCATGGCGCACCTGGCGGAGCCACTCATGCGCGAGGGCGGCAGCCTGATGACGGTATCCTATCTCGGCAGCGAAGAAGTGGTGAATCATTACGGCATCATGGGCCCGGCCAAGGCCGCGCTGGAGAGCGTTACCCGCTACTTGGCCGCCGAGCTGGGCGAAAAGAACATCCGCGTCAACGCCCTCTCCCCCGGCCCGATCCGCACCCGCGCCGCGCTCGGCATCGAAGGATTCGAGGAGATACTGCATGCCTCCGAACAGAAAGCGCCATTGCGCCGGAACATTGACCTGAACGATATCGGCTACATGGCGGCGTTCCTGGCCAGCGACTGGAGCAAGAACATCACCGGCGGCGTGCATTACGTTGACGCCGGGTATGAGGTGATGGACTGATGTTTACCGGGTTCATCGCAGTCTCATTCATCAGTATCGCGGTGATCACTGTCACCAGTCTGCTGACCTATGAAATATTGCGGCTGGTGTGGCAATGGCTGCCGCGCATGCGCATCATGCCGCGCCTGCGCGTGCTGCTGATCGTGATTCCCATTTTCGCGGCGCATATCTTAAGCATCTGGATATACGCGCTGGTGTATTTCTTCCTGGAGCTGTACTGCAATTTCGGCACGCTCTCCGGCAATATCGAACCGGCGGCTTTTACCTATGAAAGCTTTATCGAACGCCTGTTCTATTCTTCCTCCACCTATGCATCGCTGGGGCTAGGCGACATTTTCCCAACACGGGACCTGCGCATGCTCACCGCCGCCGAAGTACTGAACGGGCTCGTGATGATCGGTTGGACGGTGTCCTTCACCTACCTCACCATGGAACGCTTCTGGTCCATGCCGCACCGCGCGGAGAAAAAGCCCACCTCGCGTTTTCAGCTGAAGGATCATGAATTATGAGCGCATCGCATGCCTGCATCGTCAATAAAACCTACGATGAAATCAAGGTCGGTGATTCCGCCAGCATCACGCGCACGCTGACGAAACGCGACATCCAATTGTTCGCCACTGTCACCGGCGACATGAATCCCGCGCATCTGGATGAGGCATATGCCAAAACCGATGTTTTCCGCCAGATCGTCGGGCACGGCATGTGGACGGGTTCGATGTTCTCTACCCTGCTCGGCATGTACCTGCCAGGACCGGGCACGATTTATCTCAAGCAAAGCCTGAATTTCCTGCACCCGGTACGGGTGAATGAAACGATTACCGCCAACGTCACCGTCACCGCCAAGGAAGACCGGCACCGGCATGTCACCTTCCGCACGCTTTGCGCCAATGAGAAAGGCGAGCACGTGCTTGAAGGGGAAGCGCTGGTGATCGCGCCGTCGGAAAAAATCTGCTGGAACGCCATTCCGTTGCCGGAAGTGCAGGTGAAATCCTCCAGCCATAATTACGAGCAGTGGCTGATGAACAAGGTCCGGGGCCTTGCCCCGCTGAAAACCGGCGTGGTGCACCCGACCGATTTATTCTCGCTCGCTGGTGCCGTGGAGGCAGCGCGCGCGGGCATCATCGACCCCATCCTGATCGGCCCGGAGGTGAAAATCCGCAAAGTGGCCGAAGATGCGCATATCGACCTTACCGGCCTCACAATTCATCCAACGCCGCACAGCCATGCCGCCGCCGAAGCGGCGGTGGAAATGGCCTTCAGCGGTGAGGTGGAAGCACTGATGAAAGGCAAGCTCTCCACCGAAGAGCTGATGCAGGCGGTGATGGACCATGACCACAAGCTTCGCACCGGCAGGCGCATGAGCCACGTGTTCGTGCTGGACGTGCCGAGCTACCCGAAGCCGCTCTTCCTCACCGACGCCGCCATCAACATCAAGCCGACGCTGATGGAGAAACGAGACATCGTACAGAACGCCATCGATTTGTTCCGCACCCTCAGCATGGGCACGCCGAAAGTGGCGATTCTTTCTGCAGTGGAGACGGTGAACGAAAAAATCCCCTCCACGCTAGATGCCACGGCTCTGTGCAAAATGGCCGAGCGCGGGCAGATCACAGGCGGCGTGCTGGACGGGCCGCTGGCCTTCGATAACGCCATCTCGCTGGAAGCGGCCACCATCAAGGGCATCCATTCCGAGGTGGCGGGCAATGCCGACATTCTAATCGCTCCCGATATTGAGTCCGGGAACATGCTTTACAAGGAACTGCGCTATTTCTCAGGCGCGCAGGGAGCCGGCATCGTGCTGGGCGCCAAAGTACCTATTATCCTCACCAGCCGCGCGGGCGATGCGGAAAATCGTGTCATCTCCGCCGCCCTTGCGCTGCTTTACCAACGGAGCAAACGTCTATGAAAGATGTGATCCTTACTGTCAATGCAGGCTCATCCAATACCAAAATCGGCATATATGACGCCGGCACGCTGAACCGCCAGGGCAAGATGCAGTTTACTTCCCTGGAAGCCGCCCTCGCGCATTTCAACGAAACGCCATACCGCGTAACATCCGTCGGCCACCGCGTGGTGCATGGCGGCGGGGTTTATACCGATCCAGTGCTGGCAACACCTGAGGTTATGAATACACTGCGTGCGTTCATCCCGCTCGCGCCACTGCACCAGCCCGCGAACCTCGCCGCCATCGAGCAGTGCGGCAAGCTGTGGCCGAACGCGCCGCAGATCGCCTGTTTTGACACGGCATTCCACCATACGCTTAACCCACTGGAGCGCTGTCTGCCACTGCCGCAAAGCGTCACGGGCAACGAAATACGGCGTTATGGTTTTCATGGGCTTTCCTATCAGCATATCGCCTCGGCATTGCCTTCCTACGCCGGGAAGAAAGCGCGCACCCGCGTGATTGTTGCGCATTTAGGCGGCGGGGCCAGCATGTGCGCCATGCGCGGCTTGCAGAGCGTGGCGTGCAGCATGGGCTTTTCCACCCTTGATGGGCTAATGATGGGCACGCGCAGCGGCGCCATCGACCCCGGCGTGATTTTCCATCTGGTTGAGCAGAAAAACATGCCGCTGAAGGAAGTGGAGCATCTGCTTTATCATGATTCAGGCCTCAAGGGCGTCTCCGGCATCAGCGACGACATCCGCGAGCTGGAGCGCCACTCCAACCCGCAAGGAAGGCAGGCGATTGAGCTTTATTGCTACCTTGCCGCCAAGCAGCTCTACGCCCTGATGCCGGCGCTCGGCGGGCTAGACTTGCTGGTCTTCACCGGCGGCATCGGCGAGCACTCATCGCTGGTGCGCGCGAATATCTGCCATTATCTGCGCTGGACGGGCCTGCGCATGAGTAACAAGCGCAATAAACTGCATGCTCGCATCATCAGCACGCCGAACAGCAAAATCCCGGTGTATATGCTCCCGGCGGATGAGGAAGCAGTAATCGCGGAAGCCTGCGCAAACTATTTGCAGCCCGCATAACCTACCTGTCATTCCCGCGCAGGCGAGGAATCCAGTCCTTCTTGCGCCGCAGACGCGGCGCGCTGGATGCCCGTTTGCACGGGCATGATATTAGTAGTTATTCTTTTATATCCGCATCCACCTGCGGCTGCCACGTCAGGCGCAAGGCGTTGGCAATGGCGAGGATGTCGATTCCCTCTTGCAGCAGCGCCCCCGCCACCGGTGAGATATAACCGGCGGCGGCGAACAGCATGCCAATTACACTCAGCAGCATCCCTCCAATGGCGCTTTGCAGCGCGATGCTGCGCATGGACATGCTGATATGCAGTAGTTCATCCACCTTAGCGAGCGTGCTTTCCATAATCACCGCGCCCGCGGCCTCGGCGGTGGCGCTGCTAATTTGGCCGAAGGCCACGCCCACGGTGGCCGCAGTGAGTGAGGGAGCGTCATTAATGCCATCCCCCATAAATAATGTTGGCACCCGGGCGGTTTCCTCGCGCACGATGGCAAGCTTTTGCTCCGGTGTCTGCTCGGCCCGCGCATCATCAATGCCAAGCAATTCGGCGAGATACGCCACCTCCGATGCGCGGTCGCCGGAAATCAGCATCACTTTTTCAAAGCTGTGATGCGGCGCTAAATGCGAGATGAACGAATGCCCCTCCGCCCTTGGCTTATCGCGAAACACCAGCACGGCGGCCAGCGCCTCATCCACCAGCAGCACGCATTCCATGCCCGCTTTCTGCGGCGGCAGCAATGCAGCCTGCCGTGCATCAAGCTTGCGGCGGTGCGTGATGACAACCCGCTGCCCGCTTACCTCCCCGCTTAACCCCTGCCCCGGCTTTTCGGAAACCTCGCGCGCCTCCAGCAGGCGCAGGCTGGCTTTTTTCGCGGCACGCAGAATCGCTACCGCCAACGGGTGTTTTGAATAACGCTCCAAGCTCGCCGCCAGCTGCAGCGCCTTGTCCTGCGTGAAATGCGCCAGCGCGATGACTTCCAGCAATTCCGGCTTGCCATACGTCAGCGTGCCGGTTTTATCAAAAATCGCTGTGCGGCAGGTGGGCAGTCGCTCCAGCACCACGGGGTCCTTGATGATGATGCCGCGCCGTGCGCTTAGCGACACTGCGCCGATGATGGTAATGGGAATGGCAATCAGCAGCGGGCATGGCGTTGCCACCACCAGCACGGCAAGGAAGCGCACCGCATCGCCCGTCACCACCCATGCCGCCACCGCGATCAGCAGCGCAAGCGGCGCGAATGCCGCGCCCAGCCGGTCAGCCAGGCGGCGCATGCGCGGGCGGCGCTGCTCTGCTTCCTGCATCACCTGCATGATGCGGGCATAGCGCGAATCCCCCGGCAGGCGCTCGGCACGGATCACCAGCACGCCCTCGCCGTTGATCGCGCCCGAAAGCACATTGGTGCCGGGCGCTTTGGAGACGCTATACGGCTCACCCGTGAGGTAGGATTCATCCATCGAACCATGCCCCTCGATTACCACTCCGTCCACCGGGCAGGCTTCGTGCGGGTGCAGCACGATATGATCGCCAATCTGGATATCCTCCAGCGCGATCTCCTCCACCCGCTCGCCCTTCTGCCGGTGCGCGCGCGCAGGCATGCGCTCCGCCAGCGCCAGCAGCACGGAAGACGCCCGCCGCGTCGCATAGTGCTCCAGCGCCTGCCCGCCTGAGAGCATCAACACAATCAGCACCGCCGCCAGATATTCCTGTAAGTACGCCGCCGTCAGCAGCGCAATCGCCGCCAGTAAATCAGCACCGAGATTGCCTTTAAAGGCTTTTACCGCAATCTGCGCAATCAGCGGCAGGCCACCTGCGATCATCACCACTATCAGCGGCAATTCACCACCGCCGGGCAACAGGTGCAACGCGATGGCCACCAATGATGCAAACGCAAGCGCCACTTCCCAGCGATTTTCTGTTAAAGTGCGCGTCATGCCATCCTCTTGCCATTCTGTTGACGGAGATTTTGTACTTGAATCTCCAACGAAAATCCAGCTGCGGAACTATGCCGATGAAAATGGTGCTGTCGAAGGGATTCGAACCCCCGACCCTCGCATTACGAA
>CAYPEF010000008.1:0-1681 GCA_964409675.1 uncultured Rickettsiales bacterium
TTGCCCATGCCGAAGGAATAGCGCAGCATCATCGCCACGCTTAAAATGGTAGCGACGGGGTTTGCGATGTCCTTGCCGAGCAACTCATGCGCCGCCGCAAAGCGGCATGGGAACTATCGGAAACTGCGCGTAACCCCTGGGAGCGCTATCCCAGCGCCGCCACCACCGCATCGCCCATTTCCGATGTGCTAATTTTCGTCATGCCATCCTGCATGATATCCGCCGTGCGCATTCCCTGCGCCAGCACCTTCTGCACTGCCTGCTCCACCGCATCGGCTTCCTTGCCCATGCCGAAGGAATAGCGCAGCATCATCGCCACGCTTAAAATGGTAGCGATGGGGTTTGCGATGCCCTTGCCGGCGATGTCCGGGGCGCTGCCGTGGATGGGCTCATAAAGCCCCGGCGTGCCGGGGCTGCCAAGCGAGGCCGAGGGCAGCATGCCGATCGAGCCGGTGAGCTGCGCGCCGATGTCGGAGAGAATGTCGCCGAACATGTTGGTGGTAACCATCACGTCGAACTGCTTGGGCGCGCGCACCAGCTGCATGGCGGCATTATCCACATACATATGGGAAAGCTGGATGTCGGGGTATTCAGTGTCGCGGATTTTCTGCATTTCCTCGCGCCACATTTCCGTGGCCTCTACCACGTTAGCCTTGTCCACCGAGCAGACTTTGCCGCCGCGCTTGCGCGCCAGATCGAACGCCACGCGGGCGATGCGGTGCACTTCCGGGCTGGTATAGGTGAGCGTATTAAAACCGCGGCGGGTACCGTCCGGCAGCGTCTCCACCCCGCGCGGGGTGCCGAAATAGAGATCACCAGTAAGTTCACGCACGATCATGATGTCCAGCCCCGCAATCACCTCGCGCTTCAGGGTGGAGGCGTCGGCCAGCGATTCGAAGCAGATGGCGGGGCGTAAGTTAGCAAACAGCGTCAGTTCCTTGCGCAGGCCCAGCAGGCCGCGCTCCGGGCGATTGGCGTACGGCAGTCCTTCCCATTTCGGCCCGCCCACCGCACCGAGCAGGATAGCATCCGCCTTGCGGGCCTTCTCCAGCGTCTCCGCCGGGAACGGAGTGCCGACAGCATCATAGGCGCAGCCGCCGATCAGGGCGGTTTCGGTGGTAAACTTAGCCGTGCCGCGCCCGTTCAGCCAGTCAAACAACCGCGCCGCCTGGCCGACCACTTCAGGACCGATACCGTCACCGGGGAGGAGGAGGATGTGTTTATGCTGCATATAAAACCTGTTTTTCAGATATTTAACAACCGGAGCATGCCGGATATTTATGCGCTTTGTAACATATATTTCATAAAACACCATCCGCATCTTATGCTAAGGTTTATCAAAATTAATCATAAAGGAATACAGCATGTCCGGCCATCCTTACCCACCTAAAAAAAGAGAAGAGCGCCCTATAAGCGCGGCAGATGAGCGTTACCAGTTTGCCAATCAGAATTTCATGCAGCAAGTTATGTTGCCCGGTGCAGGAGCCGCATCCAAAGAAGATTTACGCATGGAGGTACTGAAGGAAGTCGGGGTCGAGCGGCTGCAAATTGCACTTAATCCGGAAATCATGCAGATTTATGATGCTAAACGGCAGGCGCATCAGGCCGCGGACAAAGCCCACGCCCGCATTAAAAATGTCTATGATCTGGGAAACAGCTGGGCACAATTAGACACATTACC
>CAYPEF010000008.1:1781-23637 GCA_964409675.1 uncultured Rickettsiales bacterium
GCATTAAAAATGTCTATGATCTGGGAAACAGCTGGGCACAATTAGACACATTACCTGATGATGAGCGCAGCAAGATAGTTGCGGTGCTGAAGGAAAATGCAAAGGCTTCACTGCAAAAAAGCCCCAGGCATGAGCAACAACCGGCGCATCCGCAAAAAAAACGCGGCCCCGTACCGATTGATCGGCTTATAATCCAGCAGGCAATTCTCGATTACGACTCTGAAGACCCTTACAAAGCGAGAGAAAGCCAAAAAACACTGCAGGATCTGGTTGCCGCCACCGACGAGTATAATGATGCAATGAAAAATTATAAGAAAGCATCCGATGGCTTAGCCGCAAAAATTAAAAGCTATATAAAATATCGTACTAACTTAAATGATGCGCAAAGGGACGCCATTCTCGAAGAAAGCGAAAAAAGCTATGCCGATCTGCACGGAGAACCGGAAATGCTGATTGGTGAAAAGCCCATGCTTGATCACCCGCATCATCCCCCCAAAGGGCACGAACTTCCGCCCATACCTTTTAGGGAACGGGAACAGCTGAGGCGGGAAATGCAGCAGTTACAGCCGTTGAATATTAATGCCTTTCCGTTTTCCAATGATACGCCGATAGCCGCAGCGCACGGACTCCCCGCACTCCCGCCCGGAGCTAAGCAGCCGAAACTTGGATAAGTTCAACGCTTAACATATATTGCAGTGAAAAGGCTTAGCGTCCCGGCTTGCCCATTCCCATTTCCGCCATCTTGCGGAGCAGGAAATCACGGAAGACGCTGATGCGCTTGGAGTGGCGCAGTTCCATGGGGTAGATGAAATACACCTCCGTCACCGGGCCTTTCAGCTCCGGCAGCACCCGGGTGACGCCGGGTAGCGCCTGCGCCATGTAATCGGGCAGGCCAGCGATGCCTAGCCCCGCCTCCACCGCTTTCTGGATGCCAACCAGGCTGTTGATCTTGAAGGAGGACCGGCGCTCTTCCTGCGCCTTGCCGCCGGATTTCAGCACCCAGTTCACTTCCGCGAACGGCAGGCGCACATCCTCGGGGTAGCTGATCAGCTTATGCTTGGAAAGCTCCTCGGCTTTCCTCGGCACGCCGTTGGCGCGCAGATATTCATTCGAGGCGTATAGCGAGTTGGTCAGCGAGGTCAGCTGTTTCTGCACCAGGTCGGGGTGGCGGGCGGGGAACAGGCGGATCGCCACGTCGGCCTCGCGCATGGTGAGGTCCAGCTCGCGGTCATCGACCAGCAAGGTCACGGTGATTTCCGGATAATGCTCATTGAATTCCTGCATGAGCGGCGTCACCCACATGGTGCCGAATGCAATCGGCGCGGTAATCTTGAGCGGCCCGCGCGGGCGCTCGCGTGTCTCCAGCAGGGCGTTTTCGGCGGCAGAGAGGCGAGTGAGGATGTCGCTGACGGTTTTGAATAATATTTCCCCCTGCTCGGTGAGCAGCAGGCCGCGCGCATGGCGGTGGAACAGCGCCACCTGCAGATGCTCCTCCAGCGCACCGATCTGGCGGCTGATGGCGGACTGACTTAAATTCAGCAACTCCCCCGCCCGCGTGAAGCTTTGCGCCAGCGCCACGGTATGAAACACCCGCAGCTTATCCCATTCCATCATGGCGCCTACCTCCGCTGATTTCTCCGCTGCGGATTCTCTAGCCTACCCGATGGAAATTGGCAAGATAAGCGCTTTAATCCTTTATTCCAGTGTGCATTTCACATCCCTTTTCGTCATCGCCCGAATCGCGCAGCGATTATAGGGCGATCCATGCCGCCCCTCCGCCCGGATTCCCCTATAATTTTCCTGCGGAAAATTCGGGGAATGACGAAGGTAAGTGGTTTTAATATATAAATACCTTATTGTAGGGTAAGATTTTAATTACTGCACTCGCTGCGGCACCGGCTTGCGGTCGGGCGGGAGGGGACCGGAAGGGGTGGAGGCGGGTGTTGGGGCTTGCGCGCCAACATTGGCACCGGCATCGGCCTGCGCGGCGGCGCGGGCTTTTTCTTCCTGCATCTCGCGGTTGCGCTTGTTGATTGCGCTGACCTGGCGGCCCGATTCGGTCATACACTGCCAATGCTCGCAGCGCTCGCCCACCACCGGCATGTGGCTGCCCACCCGGTCGGCGAAATTCCCGATGGCGTCGCAGCCGCTTAGGCAAAAGCTTAACGCCAGCAGGGGGAAGGATACGATATATTTCATAGATTATGCCTGTATTTATATTTCGCCATCCCCTAGCGGGGCGCCCGGCTAAGGATGACAGTAAGTGATGTATAATTATAGCGCAGTTCAGGACATGGAGTAAACCATCCTCACGGCTGCGGATTTTTGGGAATTGCCCCCTTGGTGCGTTTCTGCAAATCCTGCACGAAAGCGGCGCAGCCGTTTTCCTTCTCCCCTGACCCCGGTTCCACGAAGGCGAGCAACGCCCCTACCGGGGTAAGCAGCACTCCGAGCGCCGCCGCCACCCCGCCGCGCGCGGCGAGCGCCGCCACGTCCACCCCCACCTTGGGGTGCTTCAGCCGCCCGCGCACCAGAATCGGCGAGCGGGCCGAGAGGGGCGACGGGTCCTTGGGATAGAATTTCAGCTGCATGTCCAGCGTCTCTTCCGCAAGGTTGATGGTCCCCTCCCCGCGCACGGCGGTGATATCGGTATCGATCAGCATGTCGCGGGTTTGCAGCACGCCGTTTTTCATGTCAAAATCGGATACCACGCAGTTCACGTCCACCGGCTTATCGCCCTTGATTACCAGCCCGGCGCTGCGAAATAAATCCAGACCCGCCAGTTCCAGCAATAGCTGGCTTAAGCGCCCGCCTTCCATGCCGAACCCGGCTTCGCCTTGCGAGGTGGAGAGAATCTGCTGCATGGAGTGCCCCCGGCCACTGAATTTCAGCCGCCCCCCGATCAGCCCGGCGCTAACATTATCCTTGCCGAATTTTTCAGTCAGCGGCTGGAACAGCGATTGCAGCGACAGGCGCGAAAACACCATGTTCATCTGCACGGCAGGCGGGCGGGCGTTGGCGTCCACCTCCACTTCCGCCTTGATGACGCCCTTGGCGAGCCCGAACGAGATGGGATCGAAGCGCACCACCCCGCCTTTCGCATGCGCCTCCAGCACGAAATTATCCAGCAGGTCCGGAATCTTGATATGCTCGCCACGTAACGTGATATCGGCATCCATCTGTTGGAAACGCTCGAATTTCAGCTCCTTGTCGGGAATCACGCGGTCGGGGTCCGCCGGTTTTTTATCGGCGCCGATGAATCCGGCCAGATCCTTCATATCGAGATTATTGGAGCGGAACTCGCCTTTGAGATAAGACGGCTTGCGGTTTTTATCCAGGCTCACTCTGCCGCTTAAATCGCTGTTGCCCATGGTCCCGGCGAAATCCTTGAAGGTCCAGATATTATCCGCCGTCGTCAATCGGCCTTTGACATGATACGGCGGCGTCACCGGCAGCACGATGCCGGTGATATCGAACAGATCGGACGCATCCTCGCCGCGCAAATCCAGCGCTAAATCGAGCCCGGTCATCTTGATTGGGTCATCAATCGCGCCTTCCGCTTCAATATGCGTAGGGCCGACGGTTGCCTTGATATGCAGCGGATACGGCGCATGCTCGTCGCGCAGCTGCAGCACCGATGCGCCGCTCATCTCCAGCTTGAACGTCCCTCCCTTGTAGCTGCCTTTGCTGGTGACGACGATACGCTCATCCGCCTCCGCCTGCCCTTGCGCGGTAGAGATATTCAGAAGGCTGTCGATATGCTTTTTGGCATCTGCGTAGAGAATTTTGCCTTCAGCAATGCGCAGATGCCCAATCACCGGGAATTCATGCCGGTTTTCCGGAGCAGGCGCTTTCAGGGCTTCGGCTGCCGCATTTTCGGAGAAATGCCAGTTTGCCCGCTCCTTGCCGTCTTTCTCCAGCGCTAAGCGGGGGCGCTCCAGAATAACCTCCGGCAGCACCAGCCGCCCGCGCAGCAATTCCCATGGACGGAAGGAGAATTCAATCCGCGCAGCGCTGAACATGTCCTCTTCCTTCGCCCAGTCGGCGTTTTTGATGCGCAGGCCCGTGAGGGTAACGCGAGGCTCGCGCCCCCAGTGAATCTGCAGCGGCTCGGCCAGTGAAATCCTGCGCCCGCTTTTTTCCGACGCCCAGCCGCCCGCGCGCTCGCTGAACGCACCGCTGGTGAGGTAGGCGATGCCCGCGCCGATGGTCACCGCCAGCAACAGCACCAGCGCCAGCAGCGTCTTTACCATCACCCGCACCCAGCGGTGCTTCCTCCACCATTCCGGCTTCACTTTCAGCTCCGTATCCGTTTTTAAGGCTTAACCGTAGGACAGATAAGTGCAAAGAATCCATTAGGAGCTGTTTTTTACCCTGTGTCATCCCCGCACAAGGCGGGGATGACGGGATTGGAAACGGCAGTGCCCTTACTTTTTAGCTGGCATAAGCCCATCCGGCGGCACGCTTACCTAATAGGAAATTAACGCCTGATTACCGATAGTCATAGGTATTGCTTAATGTCGTTTTCATGAAGAGTATGCCCACCCTCGCCCGCCATATGATGGTTACACTTGCATGCATCACCGGTCTTTCGGGGTGCGCTTCGCGCCCGGAAGCCTCGGAAGTGCCACGCACGCCGTCTTACGCCCTCACCCAGACCACCGAAACCTCCCTCGGTATGGCGCTGGCCCCGCTGCTGAAGCAACACCCTAGCCTTTCCGGCCTAAGGCTGGTGCGCACCGGGCAGGATGCGTTTACACAACGCATCAACCTGGTGGAAGCCGCTGAAAAAACCCTGGACCTCCAATATTACAGCATGCATGACGACCGCACCGGGCAGCTGCTGCTGGAAGCCGTCTTGCGCGCCGCCGACCGGGGCGTGCGCGTGCGCATCCTGATTGATGACATCAGCCTGAAAGAAGTGAATGACGAACTCTCCGTGCTGAACGCGCACAAGAAAATCGAAATCCGCGTCTTTAATCCGATGACACGCGAAAGCCAGTCCACCCTCGCCCGGCTGGGCAATCTGATTACACATTTCAATGACGCTACCCGCCGCATGCACAACAAGGCGCTGATCAGCGACAACCAGATCGCCATCGTCGGCGGGCGCAACTTGGGCGATGAATATTTCGATGCCGGACCGGAATTCAATTTCAACGACCTCGATATCATTACCGCCGGGCCGGTGACGGCGCGCATCTCACACAGCTTTGACGACTACTGGAACAACGACAATGCCTTCCCCATCAGCGCCCTGCATCCGCCCGCCGCCAACCCGGCGCGCATCACCGACACTCGCAACCGGCTGAAAGCGCACTGGGAGGAAGTGCGCCGCTCGGAAGACCGCAGCATCCTGCGCCATACCAACCTTGTGGAGCGGATACGCAATAATCAGTTCCCCCTTACCTTCGCCAAGGCCGAACTGGCGGCGGATGAACCGGAGAAAATCGACCTGCCGCCGGAAGCCGCCCCCAGCAAGCCCGCCGCGCGGCTGGACCAGCTGCTGGCAAAGGCGAACAGCGAATTCATCGCCGTCACCCCGTATTTCGTGCCACAGGACGACGGGGTGCAGTGGATCAAAGCGCTGGTGGACCGCGGCATCCGCGTGCGCATCATCACCAACTCGCTCGCCTCCACCGACGTGGTGGCCGTGCATACCGGCTACAGCCGCTACCGCGAAGACGTTCTCAATACCGGGGCGGAACTCTATGAGCTGAAACCGGTGCCCGGCGCACCCCCGGACAAGAAGCTGCTCGGCAGCTCCTCCCGCGCCTCGCTGCACGCGAAGGTCTATGTGATCGACCGCAAGGAAGTAGTGATCGGCTCCTTCAACCTAGACCCGCGCTCCATCGAGCTGAATACCGAGCTGGCGCTGGTGGTGCACAGCCCTGAAATCGCACAGGAGGTGGCGCAGATGTTTGAGGAATCGATTTCGCCAGAGAAAAGCTTCCACCTGCTTTTCTCCTCTCCCGGCACCGACCAGGCAGGGCTGAATCGCACTAATGCGGGGACACATTTGCAATGGGTTACGGAAATAGACGGCAAAGAAACCATCTTCGACAGCGACCCCGAAGCCGGTTTCTGGCGTAACGTGGAGGATTCTCTGTTCTCCCTCTGGCCGGGCGACGGACAGCTATAGCGCTATGCCGTTTTACCGTAAACGCGTGCGCCAGGCATAATATCGCAGAAGTCGAAACCCTCCCGCTGCACCCGCTCGCCGGTGCGGCAGGCGATGGGATGGCGGAAATACGGCGCCTGATGCACGAATGTATGGAACTCACCATTTTCCCCGCATGGATCGCAGGTTGGAGGCAGTTCTTCAAGCAGTGTTTCATCAAATTCCCGTCCGCAGAAACGCGCATCCAGTTTCGCCGGATCCGTGCAGCAGAGCGTGGCGCGGAAATCTTGCGTGATGAAATCCCGCGCCAGCTGCGCCGTGTCCTTCCTCCAGAGCGGATAAACCGCCTGCATCCCCGCTTGCGCCAGCATGGCGTCGCGGTAGGCGCGGATGTCTTCTAAGAACAGATCGCCGAATCCCATATGCACCACCCCTTGCGCCTTGAAATGCTCGCAGGCCATGCGCATGCGGTGCTGATAGGTATCGTTCACGCAGGCGTTGGGAATCCATACCTCATAGAGCGGCAGGCCGATGGCTTCTGCCTGCACCTTCAGCAGCGCATGCCGCACGCCGTGCATGCTGATGCGGTCATAGCCCTCAGTCAGCGTGGTAAGCAATGCCACCGGTGTAAATTCCTGCGAACGCAGCAGCGCCCCAAGCGCCAGCGCACTGTCCTTGCCGCCGCTCCAACACATCACAATAGGTGTCCGGCTCATAAAGGCGCCTCCAGCAATGTCAGCAAATTTTCAATATATGACTTCAGTTCATAATGATCCGATTGGATGATCTTACCGTAGTCGCACATCTCTATATATTTTCGCCGTATACGCTCAGCATCCTGCACACTGCCATTATCTGTTACCTGCAACTCGCGATAATCCCGGTAAAGCTGGTTATTATACTTGAATCCATCCACCACTTTTTTACATTTATTATAGGTAATCACAATCGACGTGCGTAATGCGGCATCGCGTATCTGGCCGAGCTTGTCGGCGTTACGGTCATAGATTACAAAATAATCTTGCGTCAGCGGATAATAAAACTCTAAGGCCTGCCCTTCCGCCAGCGCTTCCACCAGCCCACCAACACGCTGCATGTGAAAGCCCCACAGCGCATCAATCTCTACGCGAATCGCATCCAGCAGATTATGAATTTCTTTTTCTTCCTGCTGCTCGTCTTTAGCGTCCTGGGCCCGTATGGCTTGATAAGTCGCGTAAAGCGTAAAAAAACCGCCCACTGCCGCCCCTAACAAGCCCGCCACAAGGCCGAACAGGTTTTGCATCATTGCATCAGAAAGCATGCCGCCCTCCAGAAGATATGAAGAATTCTTATTCTTTAATTGTTAAACCTGAAATGCAGTACATCCCCGTCCTGCACCGTGTATTCCTTGCCTTCCAGCCGCAGCTTGCCGGCTTCCTTGGCACCCTGTTCGCCGTTTAAGCGAATATAATCATCACAGGCGATGGTTTCGGCGCGGATGAAGCCTTTTTCGAAATCGGTGTGGATGACGCCTGCCGCCTGCGGGGCGAGCATGCCGCGCGTGATCGTCCAGGCGCGCGCCTCCTTGGGGCCGATGGTGAAATAGGTGATCAGTTCCAGCAAATCATACCCGGCGCGGATGACGCGAGCGAGGCCGGTTTCTTTTAGGCCAATCGATTGCAGGAATTCCTGTTTCTCCTCTTCGGTCTCCAGCGCCGCGATTTCCGATTCAATGCGCGCCGATACCACCACCGCTTTCAAGCCTTCCGCCTTGGCATGCGCCTCCACCTTGGCCGAAAGCGCATTGCCCTTGTCCGCCGAATCCTCATCCACGTTACAGACCAGCATGGCGGGCTTGGAAGTGAGCAGTTGCAGCAGCTTCAGCTGGCGGGCCTCCGCCTCGTCCTTCACCTGCACATTGCGCGCCGGATCGCCTTTGCTGACCACCGCCAGCACTTTTTCCACCATCGCCAGCTGTTCGGCGGATTCCTTGTCGTTCTTGGCCTTTTTCTGCAAATTTGGGATGCGCTTCTCCAGGCTCTCCAGGTCGGCCAGCACCAGCTCGGTCTGAATGATGGCGTAATCGCGAAGCGGGTCCACCGAGCCTTCCACATGCGTGATGTCGCCGTCCTCGAAGCAGCGAAGCACATAAAGAATGGCGTCCACTTCCCTGATATGGCTCAGGAACTGGTTGCCGAGCCCCTCGCCTTTGCTGGCACCTTTGACCAGGCCTGCGATGTCCACGAACTCTAATTGCGTCGGGATGATCTGCGCCGATTTGGCGATGCCTGCGAGCGTCGTCAGCCGCGTATCCGGCACCGAGACGCGCCCGACATTCGGCTCAATCGTGCAGAACGGATAATTGGCCGCCTCAGCCGCCTGCGTCTGCAACAGCGCATTGAACAAGGTGGATTTGCCGACATTCGGCAAGCCCACAATCCCGCATTTAAAACCCATATTCTTTCCTTACGTCATCCCGGCGCAGGCCGGGATCTATGTTTATCCGTTTACCCTCATGCCTGTTGCAAGGCATGGATCCCGGCCTGCGCCGGGATGACAGGCATTAGCCATTCTCTTTTTTGTCCAGGCTCAGTTTGTTCATAAACCCCGCCTCGTCGCCTGTCAGCAGTAAAGGCAGATGCTCGGCAATCGCGCCAAATGTTTTTTCCGCCTGCGGCCATTCTTCCTTGGCGTAATCATTCAGCACGTAAGCGTGCACCAGATTCTTATCGCCCGGGTGTCCGATGCCGATGCGTACGCGCTGATACTCCGCGCCTACATGCGCATCCAGGCTTTTCAGGCCGTTATGGCCGCCGTGGCCGCCGCCGCGCTTGACGCGGATTTTGCCTAAGGGCAAATCCAGCTCGTCGTGGAAGACGGTGATCTGTTCCGGGGGGATTTTGTAGAACCGCGCCAGCTCGCCGGCGGGCTGGCCGGAGAGGTTCATGAAGGAGAGCGGGCAGAAGGCCAGCACGCGCTGGCCTTCTACGCTGCCTTCGCTGAGAAAGCCGTTAAATTTCTGGGTGGGCTCGGAGAAACGGTAACGCGCGCGGACGGCATCGATGGCCATAAACCCGGCATTGTGGCGGTTATGCGCGTATTTCTTGCCGGGATTGCCGAGGCCGATAAGAAGAACGGTTGACGACTGACGGCTAACAGATGACGAAATATTTTGCCTGTTTTCCGTCATCTGTCAGCCGTCATCTGTCATCCTACTTTTTAGCAGGCTCTTCTTTTTTCTGCGCGGTGGCTTCCGGAGTGGCGGCAGCAGCCGGAGCGCCGGTCGGCTCTTCATCGGCTTTCGCGCTGCGACCCGCAATGGTAGCGATGGTGAAGTTGCGCTTGATCACCGGGGTGACGCCTTCGGGGAGCTGCACAGAGTTGATATGCACAGAATCGCCAATGTCCATTTCCTGCACGTTGATTTCGATGGAGGCGGGAATCGATTCCGGGCGGCAGTTCAGCTCCACTTCGTGGCGCACCACGTTCAGCACGCCGCCGCGCTTCAGACCGACGGATTTTTCATTGTTGCGGAATTTCACCGGCACCATTACGCGGATGGTGGTGCCCGCATCGACCTTGATGAAGTCCACATGCTCGATCACGTCGGTGACCGGGTGGAACTGCACGTCATGCGGCAGCGCCTTGATGGTTTGGCCGTTAAGGTCCAGGTTCACGATACGGCTGCGGAAGCGGCCCTTGCGGTATTGCAGCGTCACTTCGTTTTCCGAGAGAGCGAGCGACATCGGCTCATGGCCCTTGCCGTAGAGCACGGCAGGCACTTTTCCTTCGCGGCGCAGGCCACGCGCAACGCCCTTGCCGCTTTTCTCGCGCGGCTCGGCGCTTAAGGTGGAAACGGTGGATGCGGCAGTCATAACATTCTCCTTGAATTCGGGTCGGCTATTTATAAAGAGGGGGTGCTTATACAGGCTTTTTTTCGATTAGTCAAAGAGACTTGACACAGAAGTTTCATCCGAGGTGCGCCGCACCGCCTCGCCCAGCAGGCCGGCGATGGTTAACATTCTGATGTTTTTAGCATTTTTTACCGCTTCTGTGGCCGGAATCGTATCGGTCACCACCAGCGACTCCAGCACGGAGGACGTCACGCGCTCCACCGCTTTTCCAGAGAAAACCCCGTGGGTTACATATGCAGATACCGAGGCGGCCCCTACCCCTTTCAGCGCCTCGGCAGCGTTGCAGAGGGTGCCGGCGGAATCGACGATATCGTCAATCAGTATGCAATCGCGGCCATTCACATCGCCAATGATATTCATCACTTCCGACACCCCGGCGCGCTCGCGGCGCTTATCGACGATAGCAAGGTCGGCCCCCAGGCGCTTGGCCAATGCGCGGGCGCGCACCACGCCGCCTACGTCCGGCGAGACGATGACGAGATTATCGGTTTTATAGCGCTCCATGATATCCTTCACCATCACCGGCGCGGCGAAGAGATTATCCACGGGAATATCGAAAAACCCCTGAATCTGGCCCGCGTGAAGGTCAATGGTCAGCGCCCGGTCGGCCCCGGCGGAGGTGATGATATTGGCTACCAGCTTGGCCGAAATCGGCGTGCGCGAGCCCATCTTTCGGTCCTGCCGCGCATAGCCGAAATAGGGGATTACGGCGGTGATGCGCTTGGCCGAAGCCCGCCGCAGCGCATCCAGCGCCACCAGCAGCTCCATAATATGGTCGTTGGCGGGGAAGCTGGTGGACTGCACTACGAACACGTCCTCGCCGCGCACGTTTTCATGAATTTCTACAAACACTTCCTGGTCGGCAAAGCGATGGACACTGGCCGAGGTCAGCGGCAGGCCCAGATAGTCGGCCATGGCGGTGGCCAGGGGGCGGTTGCTGTTGCAGGAGAGGATTTTCATGGCGCTAACTATGGTTCGGGCTGGGGTTTCTCTCACCTAGCAAACGCCCAGACGCATGTAAAGCGGTCATTTATTGGCGCGGATGGCGACAAAGAGGTAGGTTAAGCGCGCAATCAGCAGCGAGGCGAAGCCTTGATGGCTGAACAGGCCGAACAGCTCGGTGGTGGCCCAGACTGGCACGGTGGTGACGCTGGCCAGGCGCACCAGCGCCGGGTATTCAAGCATCGCACCCGTCGTCAGCGCGATGATCTTGCCGATCACCCCCATCAGCAATGCGCTCAGCATGAAGGAGATAAAGGTAATCATCAGGCTGCCGATGAAAATAAACGTGCCCGTCCAGTGCGAGATGAACGCCGCCAGCTTCTGCCAGCGCGCCTGGCCGATGGCAAAATTGCCCGGCAGGTGCTTGAGGTTCACCGGGATGATGCGCTCCGCGTCCGGATGGTAAAACACCGCATGCGTCGAGGTGATGAACAGCGCTACATGATGCTCGCGCATCCAGTCCTTCACACCTTCCAGCCCGTATTCGGAATAGCGCGTGTCGATCACGGCGAAGAGCGGCGGCTCGTTATTCAGGTAGATATTATACGGCACCTTCTCACGGATCAGGATGCGCTTACCCTGGTAATACGTATCCGGCAAATGCGTGGCGATTTCCGGCAGCCTCGCCAGCACCGGGCGCAGCTCCCCGGCGCTGATCACCGACACTGCCGCCGGGATAAAGGCGAACAGGAAGAGAAAACGGAACCCCAGCCCCTTCCAGCCCTGCGCCACATCGCGGTAAAAGGGCTGCGAATAGAAACTGTACAGCAATGCCCGGAGCCATGCTTTCATCGCCTGCGTCTGCTCTCCTTCAGGATTTTCGTTATTTGCCGCCCATGCGAGCGGCAGTAAAGCCTATATTACCATAACGCAAGCATAAATCCACCTGCCGTGCCTTACGCTTCCCCTTGAGGGGAGAGGGTTGCATCTTCTTAGCGCCATTGCGCTTAAGAAAATTTATCCTCCCCCCTCCAGGGGGAGGGAAAACTATGCGCCTATCACTGCTGCATCAGCTCGTAATTATCATCGCGGAAGGCTTCCATCACGCGGTTGATTTCATATTCGGCGATGCCGAGTTCGCGCAGCAGCAGCCCGCCCAAATGGAGGCTGGTTTCGAATATCTCGGCCACCGCGAGCGTTGCCCCGGCGCGCTCCAACTGCTGCACTTCGTTGAAATCGGCAGCGCGTACGATAATCGGCAGATGCTCGTCCAGCTCGCGTATCGCCGCAATGGTACGTAAGGAAATGGCGATATCGCGGTGGGTGATGATAATGGCGCGGGCGCGCTCCACGCCGACCGCCTTCAGCACCAGCTTTCGCCCGGCGTCGCCGTAATGCACCGGCAAATGCTTCAGCCGGGCGGCGGAAACCGCATCCGCGTTGATATCAAGGCCGAGATAGCTAATGCGTTCCGCTTCAAGAATGCGCGCCAAGGCATTGCCTATTCGACCATATCCGGAAATAATGACATGGTTGCGCAAATCACGCGATTCCTCGGCGCTGAAGCGCACCGATACGCTGGCGCGCTGCGCCATCAGCCGCATTCCCTTTTCACCCAGATGCGCAAGCAGCGGCGTCAGCATCATGGTAAGCGTGGTGGTGACCAGCAATATCTGCGCCGTCTCCACACTCAGTACACCGTGCTCGGCGCTTAAGCGGAACAGCACGAAGGCGAATTCGCCGCCCTGCGCCAGCAGCAACCCCGCATAAAGCGCATTGCCCAACGAAAACCCGAATGTGCGCCCAAGCAGCGTGATAATCAGGGCTTTGCCAAGCATCAGCGCCGCCGCCAACAGTACGATAGCGCCCCATTCATCCATCAGCAGCTGCAAATCCAGCCCCATGCCCACCACCATAAAGAACAGGCCGAGCAGGATGCCTTTGAAGGGCAGGATATCGGCTTCCACCTGCGGGCGGAATTCCGTCTCCGCTACCAGCAGGCCGGCAATGAATGCGCCCAGCCCCGGCGACAGGCCGACCGCATGGCAGCCCCAGGCGATAGTCAGCACCACCAGCAAAATCGCCGCCGTCAGCAATTCGTTATTCCCTAATGATACGATATGGCGGAACATGGGCCGCAAGCCCGCCCGCCCCGCCACAATCATCAGCAACACCACGATCACCGCCAGCAGCGACATGCGCGTAATCTCCAGGGTCAGGCTCTCCTGGCTGGAGGTGAACACCCCCACCATCACCAGCAACGGAATCACCATCAGATCCTGCAGGATGAGGTTGGCCAGCGCCAGCCTTCCCACCTGCGAGGAACGCATGTTTTTCTCCTGCATCACTTCCATCACGATCGCCGTGGAAGAAAGCGCCAGCCCGCCGCCGACAATGATCGCGCCGGACAAGGGCAGCCCGGCGCCGTAAGCCACCAGCGCGATGCCAAACGCCGTCACCAGCATCTGCGCGGTGCCGAAGCCGAACACCTGCGTGCGCAGCCGCGCCAGACGCTCCAGTGAGAGTTCCAGCCCGATGGAAAAAAGAAGGAAGATAACGCCGAACTCGGCGATGCCCTGCGTGGTTTCCGTTATCTGCACTACGGCTAAACCGTATGGGCCGATTACCACCCCGGCCAGCAGATAGCCGATGATGGGGCTAATGCGAAGCGCTCCCAAGCCGATCACGGCGCACACCGCCGCAGAGAGCATGATCACGATTTCAAACAAGTGAATGTGCGCTGGCGGCATAGATCCTTTCACATGCGGGAAATCATTGCGGAGATACGCCACGATGACATTGCACCCGCGGAAAATCAAGCTTTGCACCCATCAGTTGTGCACATTTGGAGTTATAAAGAAGTAACAAATGCCGCAAGCGTGTAAAACCGGCCAATTGAATTTCCTCATATTTTCCTAATATGATTTCTTTTCATGCACTTAGCTTCGATGCTTAAAATTTAGGCAAATTATGCCTACCCCTTGAAAGTCTTGGGTCCGGCCTATGAGCAGACCGGGTTATCACCAGAGTTATCCACAGGAGTCGTGGATAGTTATGGAGTTGAAAAAAAACCTCTGCGGCACCAGTATAATGGACATGGATTCCACCACCTCCTCCCCCTTCAAAGGCGTTGAAGTGATCCGCCGGTTTGCAAGCGGCCTCACCACCTCCGCCGGCGTCTATCGCATGATCAGTGAGAAGGGCGAAGTGCTGTATGTGGGCAAGGCGCGCAACCTGAAAAACCGCGTCAGCCATTATACCAATATTTCCCAGCTGCCGATCCGCCTGCAACGGATGGTGCACATCACCCACAGCATGGAAGTGGTCACCACCGCCTCGGAAGCGCAGGCGCTGCTGCTGGAATCGAACATGATCAAGCATTACCAGCCGCGCTATAATATCCTCCTGAAGGATGATAAATCCTACCCCTACATCCATATCAGCGGCGACCACCCCTACCCGCGCATCTCCATGCACCGCGGCCCGCGCGAAGCGCCCGGGGAATATCTCGGCCCCTTCACCTCGGCAGCGGCGGTGCATGAGACCATCACATTCCTCCAGCGCGCGTTTCTCCTGCGCCCCTGCTCGGATAATTATTTCGCGGGCCGCCAGCGCCCCTGCTTGCAATACCAGATCAAGCGCTGCTCTGCGCCATGCGTCGGCCTGATCGGGGAAGCTGAATATAACGGGCTGATCCGCCAGGCACGGGATTTTCTTTCCGGCAAGAGCAGCGAGATCCAGCAGGAACTCGCCAGCCAGATGCAGGCGCACAGCGACAATATGGAATTTGAAAAAGCAGCCCTGCTGCGCGACCGCATCCGCGCCTTCGCCTTCGTGCGCCAGCAGATGCAATACGCCGCCGACCTCGGCGATACGGACGTCATCACCATCGCCTGCGAAGCCAGGCATTGCTGCGTGCAGGTGTTCGCCTTCCGCGCCGGGCGCAATTACGGCAACCAGATTTATTTCCCCCAGCACACTGAAGGCAGCGATAAGGGCGAGATATTGCAGGCCTTCCTCGCGCAGTATTATGCACGCCAGCAGCCGCCCGAACAGATCCTCCTCAACGCCCGCCTGCCCGAGGAAGCGCTGATGAGCGAGGCGCTGGCATTGCGCGCCGGACGCAAAGTGGAACTGCTCTACCCGCAGCGCGGCGAAAAGCGCAAGGCCATTGAGAACGCCCTGAGCAACACCAAGGACGCCCTCACCCGCTACCTCTCCGAGCGCGCCGTGCAGGAGGAATTGCTGGACGGGGTGGCGCAGCTGTTCGGCCTCAAGGCCGCGCCCGAGCGCATCGAGGTTTATGATAACAGCCATATTATGGGCACCGACGCCGTGGGCGGCATGGTGGTGGCGGGCAAGGAAGGCTTCATCAAGAGCGCCTACCGCAAGTTTACCATCAAAAACACCGCCCTCACCCCTGGCGATGATTACGGCATGATGCGCGAAGTGCTGACCCGCCGCTTCAAACGGCTCGGTGCCGACGACTGGGACAGCCGCGCCTGCCCGGACATTATTTTAATCGACGGCGGCGCCGGGCAGCTATCGGTGGCGGTGGAGGTGCTGCAATCACTTGGCATCGAAGGCGTAACGCCGGTCGCCATCTCCAAGGGGCCGGACCGCAATGCCGGGCGCGAATGGTTCCATATGCCGGGCAAGACGCCCTTCCAGCTCCCCCCGAACGATCCGGTGCTGCACTATCTGCAGCGCCTGCGCGACGAGGTGCACCGCTTCGCCATCGGCTTCCACCGCAATAAGCGCAGCAAGGGCATGCGCCGCTCCGAGCTGGACAGCATCCCCTCCATCGGCGCGGCGCGCAAGAAAGCGCTGCTGCACCATTTCGGCTCCGCCCGCGCCGTGGCCGGGGCCAGCGTAGAGGAAATCCGGCAGGTATCGGGAATTAATTTAGAACTGGCGCAGAAGATCTACGCACATTTTCATTAAATGCTGAGGGATACGAACTTAAGCTGCCGCTGTATAGCGCTTGCGCATGATCCAGATCATCCCCAGTGCGGCCGGGATAAACATCATAGCCATGTAATCCGACATTTCAGGCATCTGTGTTTTAGTTGTAGACGGACACCATCCACAAGGAACACATTTGCCCGGATATCCGCACCAATCAATCGGCGTCCCTGGCTTCGCAGTTTTACAGTCAACTGGATTGTTCCAGGTATTGCAGCTTGAATTAGACCAAGCATGCGCCTGCATTACAACCGCACAAGACAGGATAGAAGTTAAAACTCCTATTCTTAGCATATTGAACTTTCGCATAGCTTCTCCTTTGCATGCCACTTGTATCATATGCAACCGCTCGCAATATATTAAGCTAAATATGACTTAATAGACAATCACTCATTTACCTATGGCAACTGGCATATTTGCCTTGGAACGGAATAGCCAAAGCGCGAATAATGCAAACACCAGCATATCCAATCCCCAGCCCAAATAGGAATGAAACAAGGCATAAGGCGCACCATTGAGCGCAGCCACCGCATCCGGCATTCCGGGCCTGCGCGCCACATCCCCGATGAGGAACAACAGAGCTATCCGGATTACGTTAATACAGAAAAACGCGGAAACGGCGCATGCATAAACCAGCAGCAGACGCGTTGCGCCTAACCGCTCCCAATGCATCATCAGCGTGATGGAAAGCATGAAAACCATCAGGAAAATCCCCTCGAACCCACAGCAATCCGGCACCAGGATGATGGAGAAGTGCGAGGAATAAATGTCGTATGCAGGCACGAATTCCATGCTTTCCACCATCAGCATGTCAAGCCCGAGCCAGCCCAGCAGGGTGGTGGATGCCGTGCCGGTCCAGTAGAGCATCTGGATGGCGAGCCGGCTTTGCATTGCCGCGTAAAACACCCAGAGGGAAAACATCGCCGTTAAGGCCACAGCTGCCAGGCGCTTGTGCCGGACAGCGCGCCGGGCCCATTCCCTTACCGGCAGAAAGACGAATAATCCGGCGAGCGTGCCGGTAATAATCGCCCAGGAGAGCAGTTGCAAGCTGCCATACAACCACTGCGTTCCCACAAAGGCAGCAAGGCTGATGGCGGCCATCAGGGGCGAAAAGCGGCGGGTAAAGGGCTGGCCGCGCTCCAGCGCACAAACCCATAGCATAAAGACGAACGGCACCGGCAGCATGCCGCGCGTCAGCTGCTTGCCGCGGTATTTCAGGTAGAAACTATCGCGCCAATAGATATGCAGTTGATCGACGAACGCGTCCTGCAGCAGGAAAAGCGCCATCACTCCGCTTAAACTAACACTTACAAGTGTAAGATATCGCAGCATCAGGCGCAGAGCCGCCCAGCGCTCATCCGGGCGAGTATTTATGGTGTTTTCGTTGTGCGCAGCATTCATGGTCATGCGCAAAGACCTTAGCGTATTCACCCTTGCCGTGCAAACGGCTTAGACCGGGTCAGAAACGGCAGACTTCACCTCTTTTTGCCGCGGCTACTGCATAGCTGGCATGGCGGCAGGCAATAAAAAAGGCCGGGCGAAATGGCCCGGCCTTTACTTCAAGCAAACCGGTTAGGCAGCCTTGCGCGAGCGCGGGGCGGCGGGGGCGGATTTATTGATTTCGTCCAGGCTTTCGGCGGCGCGCTTGTTGATCAGGTCGAGCGCTTCGAAGCCGGATTTGGTCAGGGTTTCGGTCACTTCGCGGAAGGAGTTGATGTTATTTTCCAGGATCGAGCGGGCGCATTCCGCCTGACGTCCGAGATTGTTCTCCGGGGCGCCAGCCTGGAAGATGTCGCGCGAGGCTTTCAGCACCTGCTCCACATTGTCGCGCAGCACTTCAGCCTGGCGGCGGGACACGGCCTGCACGCCTTCCACCATTACCTGGTTGGCAGCCGACAGCGCTTCGATGTTGCGGCGCTGGGCGGTGAACAGCTGGTTGAAATCAAAGAAATTCTTGAACGATTCGGTAAAGGCGTAAGGCGAGGTCATGGCTTGTCTCCTGCAAAAAGGTCGCACTGTTACGCCCAGCTTATGCTGGACGATTGCCCGGCACTCTGCCAAAAAAAACAGCCTCCGTCAAGGTTTTTTGTGCAGTGCAGCAATGGGACATTCCGGCAGTGGGAGATAGCCATTTTTCCCATGCTGACACTATAATGCCCAGTTTCTAGAATCTTTTCATTCCTGTCCGCGCAGGCGGGAATGACAGTGATATATGTTAGGTTTATCAGCCTTCCGCGGCGATTTCGCCGGCGCGGCGAACCGCAGCGGCCAGCGCCGATGCCAGCAGCTTCTCCAGTTCGCCCGATTCCAGCGCATCCAGCGCCGCCTGCGTGGTGCCGCCGGGGCTGGCTACGTTGCGTCGCAGCGTGGCGGGTGATTCACCCGTGGCGATAAGCAACGCTACCGCGCCGCTTAAGGTTTCCTGCGCCATGCGGGCAGCCAGTTCCGCCGGCAATCCCACCTGCTCCCCTGCCCGTGCCCAGCATTCGAGGAAATAGAAGACATAGGCCGGGCCGCAGCCGGCGACGGCGGTTGCCGCAGCAAGCAGCTCCTCGTCCGCCAGCCAGTAGCAACTGCCCACGGCGCGGAACAAGCGCTCTGCCCAGTGTTTTTCTTCCGGGCTTACCTGCACCCCAGCATAAAGCGCCGTCACCCCCTGCCCGATCAGCGCGGGCGTGTTGGGCATGGCCCGCACCAGCTTCATCCGCGCGCCAAAATATTTTTGGTAAAACGCCGCTTCCTTCCCGGCGGCCACGGTCATCAGCAGCGGCGATGCATTGCCCGCCCAGCGAGCGTAATCCGGCAGAATGGCGCTCATCTGCTGCGGCTTGACGGCGAACAGCAGCGCCTCCGGCACCGCACCGGCTTCGTTCAGCGAACGGACATAATGGATTTTCGGGTGCGCAACCGGCGCCTTGGCGGAAGGAGAAATGACGGTAAGCCGCTCCAGCCTGTCCAGCACACCGGCAGCATGCCAGCCGGAGAGCAGCGCCCCGCCCATCTTGCCGCAGCCCACCAATGCAAGTGAGCGCATAAGGGCTTACGCTTCGGCGATCGTATCGAAAATGGCGATCTGCAGGGCTTCCGCCGGCGGCTTGCCACCCCACACTACTGCTTGGAATGCCGGGTAGAAGCGCTCGCATTCCTGCAGCGCTATGTCGAGCAGCTCCTGCATCTGCTCGCTGGACACGGTAGAGCCGTCGCGCAGCATCAGCGTATGGCGGAACATCACCGTCTGGTCTTCGCTGCCGATGGTGAAATGCCCGATCCACAGGCGCTCATTGACCAGCGCCAGAAGCGCATAGATTTTCGGAAGGCTTGCCTTGGGCAGCTTGGCGTCGAACGCGCAGCCAACCGTTAAGCCACCCATATCCTCCTGCCAGGAGAACCACAGGCGGTAATTGCACCACATGCCGCGCGCTTCGGCCACCAGCTCGCCGTCGTCTAGACGGTCGAACGCCCAGTCGCGGTCCATGACTACCAGCTCCGCCACGTCGAGCGGGTTATAGAGATTATCGTCGCCGATCAAGACAGCGGTCATGACTGCACTCCATCGATCTTTCAATTAGGTGTGATACCAAGGAAAACCAAGCCTGAGAGCAACCTCTCATGCCTAAGAGACTGCCAAAGAAGCGGGGCCTTTGCAAATCTTTTCGGAAACATTAATAAAAAATTAAATAGATCAAGGCACTATGGCCGGTTTTTGGCCAAAAACCGCTCCTCCCGGCAAAAAACCGACCCGCAAGCTATTGAGCTATATAATGCTATTTATTTTCAACGATTCCAGCTGCGCGCTCAGCTCCTGCACGCGCTTTTCCAGTTTTTCCTGCTCCATCCGCGCGTTAGCCGCCATCTCGCGCACCGCCTCGAATTCCTCGCGGGTGACAAGGTTCATGCGCCCCAGAAGCTTCTCCACCTGCCCCTTTACCATGCGCTCCAGCTCGCGCGTGGCTTCCACCGCACTGCCAACGGCGCTTTCGGCCAGTTTTGCCATATCGTCAAGCAATTGATTATTCTTCATCATATGCAGGTCTCCGTTTCAGGTTGATGCGAGATATTTACCAATTATCAATGCTTAAGCCGTATAGTTAAGGCAGGGATAATAGCAGGTTCGCATCATGAAGACCATACTTGTTACGGGCGGCGGCGGGTTCATCGGCTCCAACCTTGTCGCGGAACTGATCAACCGCCAGGATTACAACACCGTCGTCTGCGACCATTTCGGCGCCGATGATAAATGGCGCAACCTCAAGGGCCACACTGCCTGGGACATCATTCACCCCGCCGATCTGGACAGCTGGCTGGAGGACAACGCCAAGTCGCTGGAGATGGTCTATCACCTCGGCTCCATCTCCTCCACCACCGAGCGCGACATTGATTTGATCCTGAAAACCAATTTAGGCCTGTCGCTGAAGCTCTGGCGCTGGTGCAACAAGCATGAGGTGCGCTTCGTCTATACCTCCGCCGCCGCCACCTACGGCGACGGAAGCCAAGGCTTCGAAGACGATATCTCCCTCTCCTACCTCAAGCAGCTGAAGCCCTTAAGCGGCTACGGCTGGAGCAAGCATCTGTTCGACTGCCACGTGGCCACCTGCCTGGAGCGCGGCGACATCCGCAGCCCGCAATGGGTGGGCCTCAAGATGTTCAACACCTACGGCCCCAACGAATACCACAAGGGCGACCAGAAAAGCGTGATCTGCCAGATCGCCCCCGCCGCCATCCACGGCGGCTCGATCAAGCTGTTCCGCTCCTATAACCCCCGCTACCCCGACGGCGGCCAGATGCGCGACGTGATCTACGTGAAAGACGCCGTGCGCGTGATGCTGTGGCTGCTCGACCACCCGGAAGTATCCGGCCTCTATAACCTTGGCACCGGCACCGCCCGCAGCTTCAACGACATGGCTCGCGCCATCTTCACCGCCCTTAACCGCCAGCCCAGCATTCATTACTACGACATGCCGGAAACCCTCATCCATAATTACCAGTATTTTACCGAAGCACGTATGCAAAGGTTAAAATCCGCCGGGTATGCCGATGCCTTCACCAGCGTGGAAGACGGGGTAAAGGATTACGTGCTGAATTACCTGGTGAAGGACGATCCTTATTTGTAAGTCAGAGGCTTATCGACTTCTTCGCTGAACTGTCATCTTTGTTTCACTGAATCTTCACAATACATAATGAACAAGAGAAGCATATAATTTGCTCTAAATAAGCGTACTTAAATACTTGCCAGCCTTGGAGATAAGTTATGGTTAAAGCGTTTTCGGATATGGAAAAGCAATTTGAGGATTTTCTTCAAACAACTGACAAGGGCACGCTACAGGAGACCTTAGCAAAACTCACTCTCCAATCTGCCCGGAATGGAGTATTATCTGATAGTGAACTCCCATCTTTAGACTCAGAAATAGTTGCAAAAAATGCCTCTGAATATACAATTCTCTCAGAAGACTCGTTACGCGCAAGCATACGCCAATTAATTGCACAGGACGCTTCCCTGCTCAACCAAATTGAACATCTGAATAAACCAGAAAAACAGTCATCTGCGCCTACCCCGGAATTAAATGCAAGCATAGAGAATGACCTAGCTGATAATTATAATACAAAAACCACCGATCCCGTTGATACCGCTAAAGCCTTGCTGGCCGCAGGCACTTCTCTTGCCGGTAAAGTGGCCAATAAAGTCCGCATGGCCGCTGCACAGGCACGTCACAATAATGAACAATGGGACATGGACATGCAAACCGCGCAGCTAGATGCTGAAGGGATATCCGTCACCAAACCCGGCCTGCCGGAGGAAAACCGTCAAGCCATCGTCAATACGCTGAAAGGTCTGGGCGATAAAGTGGTACAGAAGGCGCGCGACGAAACCGCCTTTCAGAAGGACATGCAAACCGCGCAGCTAGATGCTGAAGGGATATCCGTCACCAAACCCGGC
>CAYPEF010000008.1:23737-39285 GCA_964409675.1 uncultured Rickettsiales bacterium
GAAGGCGCGCGACGAAACCGCCTTTCAGAAGGACATGCAAACCGCGCAGCTAGATCCAGCAACGCCGTCTGCCACCGTCGCCGCATCGGACGCGGCTCCCCCGCCGCCGGTAGTGGCTGCAAATGGCACTGTACAACCTGTGCCCGTGCGGACTACTTCAGAGAAAATAGTAAAAGGCCCCGGTGGAGATAGCACGAAGCCGGTGCTTCCGTCGGAACAGTCGGAACCCGCATCACCTAAGACGAAATTCACGGAAACCGCTCCGGCCTCTCCCGGCATGGACCTGTCGCAGGCCCAGCAGAACGGCAGCGGCCAGCTGGTGGATATGTACGCCGCCGAGCGCTCCGGCATGGGAACGCGCATTGCCACCAAGCACTTGAAGGGAGCGCAGATCATCCCTGCGAACGGCAATATTTCGCTTGATATCGGAAGCCTTGCTGCAAATGAGGTCCATACCGCGAAATTCCTGCGCCAGACCGATACCGGCGCTTACCTCAGCGAGCGCGGCAGCACTGGAGGTATTGAACTAAACCTTCCCAAGGGAGCAACTTACAACATTGACGCTAATCAGCATGGCGCCACAATTGCAGTTCGCAAGGTGGATGGATCGTCGGTAACCCTGCAACTGCAAGGCGATGCCGGAAAAATGCTGATTAAGCAGGAAGGCGGCAATGCCATGGCCGTAAACGACGTGATTAAGGCGCGCGAAGCGGCAATTATGGCAATGGATGGCGATAAAAACGGCAAAGTGAATGACATAGAAATCGCTTCTTACGCCAAAAACCACACGGACGATAAAGAAAGAATCGCGGCAAAAATGAACGGTCTCGATATTGGAAATGTGGAGTCGCTGAAAATTGCAGCGAAGGCCATGGGCAAGTTCGCGAATGCAGCAGCAGTGACAGCTCCTGTAAACACCCCCACGGCACCATCCGCCCCATCTAACACTGCAAGCAGATAATCTCTCGATCCTTCCCCCGCTCCGGCGGGGGATCTTTTTACTTCTGCTGTTCCCGCCAGGCTTCTTCCACGCCGCTGACGCGCTTTTTCACCGAATCGCCGTACAGGTCGGCCAGCGCGCCCGGAAGCGAGAGCGCCAGCTTGCTTTTGCCCGGCTCCAGCCTAGTCTGCGGCAGCGTGCCGGGAATGCCGCCGGTTAAGTGATAGGCCAGGTTCATGCAACTGCCGATCAGCTTCGCACGCGCCTTATCATCAGGCCCAATCAGGCTCAGCGCCGGCGCGTCCGTCTTCAGCTTGAACTGGTAGCGGTGATACATAGCCATGGCCAGCTGCACGCGCTCCTCATGGCAAAGGCCGGTCAGGCTTGATTGCAGGATGCGCTGTATCGCCCAGTCGGCGCGGTGCTCGGGGTGGATATAGCGTGCAATGTCGTGCAGCAGGCAGGATGCAAAGCGCAGGCGCTGCTGCGCTGCGTCCTCATCCGGGAATAACGGCTCCATCCACTCGAATAATTCATGCGCATAGGCCGTGCCGCGCCCGCCTTTCAGGGCGAATTCGGTGCAGGAGGCAAGCAGCGCATCCTCCTCGCGCAAATAGGGCGAGAGCTTCTCATACAAATACCCCTCGCGGATGCCACTGGCGCTGAAGACGATCTGCTCTGGCTTCGCCATTTCCAGCATCTGCTCCAGGATAATCGCCGCCGGCGGCAGCGAAGCCAGACGCTTGGGCACCGCGCCGGGCAGCGCCGCGATATCGGCCTCCGGCAGCCGCGCCAGCGAGCGGATGAAGGAAAGGAAAGGCTTGGTTTCCAGCGTGTATTGATGGATGATATGCAGCGGGTAGTCCGCCCCCAGCATATGCATGTGCGCAATGGCGCGGAAACTGCCGCCGATGGCGTAGAAATTTCGAATCTTGCGCTCTTTCAGCCAGCCGGCCTCGGCCAATGATTTCGCCACCAGCTCGCGCATTTTCGCGCGGTCGCCGCCGGACTGGTCGAGCAGGCGCAGGCCCCCGATGGGCAGCGTCATCTGCTCGCGCACGCGGTGGTCTTCCATGCGCACCAGCTCCATGCTGCCGCCGCCCAGATCACCGCTCACCCCGTCCGGGTGGTGCACCGAGGCCATGATGCCATACGCCCCCAGCCGCGCCTCGCGCTTGCCGGAAATCACTTCGATATGGATGCCGTGCCGCTGCTCGATTTCTTCCACGAATGCCTCGCCGTCGGCGGCGTCGCGCACGGCGGCGGTGGCGACGATATCCACCTCCGTCACCTCCATCGCCTTGGCCATGGCGAGGAAGCGGGCGATGGCGGCGCGCGCCAGTGCCACCCCATCAGGGTTCAGATTGCCGGAAATGGCCAGCCCTTTGCCCAGCTGGCAGAGCACTTTTTCATTGTAAAGCGGCGTCGGCGCGCGCTTCAGCTGGTCATAGACCACCAGCCGCACCGAGTTGGAGCCAATATCGATAATGCCAATCCGCCCCGAACGGCTATCATGGCCTGCGCGTGTAAAATCCTGCGGAATCATGGGGCTTCAATGAAGCAGAATGGGGTAAATGGCAAGGGGGAAGGCATATTCCTGTCATTTTTACTGGAGTAATTAACATCGCTCAACTATTATATAAAGGCAGTATAAAGAGCCCCCATGCCCAATTCTACCCTATTGACGCAAACTGAGCAGGATACCGTTCGCGATTTCATGAGCATGGAATTGCATAATCCTGCGCAGCATGAGCAATCCCCCCCTGCTGCTCATAAAGACCCTATTCTAAAACATATGCGTGAAGCAGACAGCCAAATAAGGCAGTGGCAGGCCGAGCGCTTAAAAACGCCCGGCAATGCGTTTCTGACGCAGGTGATTCGTATCCTGCAACAACATCAGCAAGAGCATACGACAAGACAGCATGCGGAAAATGAGAATGCAGCCGCACAGCCCGCATTGAAGCACGGCCTACCCTTGCCAAAACGCAGGGAGGGGTTGATTAAAAACCTTACCACGCTACGGGATGAACTGACCCGGATGCAAGAAGCCGGTACGTTCTCGCAGCGCCTGGCATCCATGGCCCCCTTTATCCGCAATGATGTACTTCTGTCTGCACGTGATTATTTTGCCGATCACTGCCCCTGCCCACCTGCCAAGCCTGCCTTTAACCAACAGATACGTCTGCATCTGCTTAGTAAAGACGACTCAGGCGAAATCCCGCTTGATAAGGAAGAATATACGCAAGCCATCGCCTCACTTAACGAAATACGGCGCAAAGCGGCGCAGATAGAAAAAACCGACCATGCCAACGCGTTATGCGACTTGACAACCGACCGCACGCCGCAGGAGCAATATTATCACAACCAATGGAACCATCTTCAAGATATCATCCGAGAGGCGCCACGCCTGCAAAACACAGTGGTTATGACTCTGGGTGAGTATCATGGCACCGCGTGCACCGGGTATGCTTACAAGCTTAGCGATCATTGCGAAAGCTTGATGGAACTACTGAAGACTTTAAAAAAAGATACGCTTTATCCGGATATTGTTGAGCGGTTTGATACTATGCTCAACCGCTCCCGTAGCCGACAAAATCACCCGTTAGGCACGATGCTCGATATGCTTGAAAAAAAGCGAGCAAGTGAATCTCCGGCGCGCTAGCCAACAGGAAAGCTGCCAAGCCCCTCACCGCCGCGTCTTCTTCCCCTTTACCTGCAAAATCCCCTTCTCCTTCTTCCCCCCGCTCAGCGCCTTGCCGCGCCCGGAGAGGCTCGGGTTGGTGATGAAATATTCGTGCGCCGAGAGGGCGTGATTGGAGTATGGCAGGCGGGTGTAATGGCCTTTTTCGTCCATGATCCAGCTCTGGCGCTCATCCTTGAGGTTCGCCACCATGATCTGGTTCAGCACCTGCTGGTGCACGGTTGCGTTTTCAATCGGCACCATCACTTCCACGCGCCCGTCGAAATTGCGCGGCATCCAGTCGGCGGAGCCGATATAGACTTTCGCCTGCGCCGAGGGCATGTCATGGCCATTCCCAAAGCAGTAAATACGCGCGTGCTCCAGAAACCGCCCGACGATGGATTTAACGCGGATATTCTCCGACAGTCCCGGCACGCCGGGGCGCAGGCAGCAGATGCCGCGCACCACCAGCTCGATCTGCACGCCTGCTTGAGATGCATCATAAAGCGCATCGATCACCGCCGGGTCGAGCAGCGAATTCATCTTGGCCCAGATGGTGGCGGGCTTACCCGCCCTGGCGTATTCCGCCTCCTGCTCGATCAGGTGCAGCAGTTTTTTACGTAAGCTTCGCGGCGCGGTGATGAGCTTGCGGAACTGGCGCGGCGGTGCATAACCGGTGATGAAGTTGAACAGGTAGGCCGCGTCGCGGCATAAATCCGCGTCGCAGGTGAAGAAGGATAAATCAGTATACACCCGCGCCGTGGCCGGGTGGTAATTGCCGGTGCCGAAATGCACGTACGAGGCCAGCCTGCCGCCTTCTTTGCGCGTCACTAGCGTCACCTTGGCATGGGTTTTGAGGGAGACGAACCCGTACACCACCTGCACTCCAGCGCGCTCTAAATCGCGCGCGAAGCGCATGTTGGCTTCCTCATCAAAGCGCGCTTTCAACTCCACCAGAGCGGTCACGGATTTGCCGCTCTCCGCCGCCTCGATGAGGGCGCGGATGATCGGCGAATCGGCGCTGGTGCGGTAGAGCGTCTGCTTGATGGAGACTACGTTCGGGTCGCACGCTGCCTGCCGCAGGAATTGCAGCACCACGTCGAAACTCTCGAACGGGTGATGCACGATGATATCCTTGGCGGCAATCGCCGCAAAGCAATCGCCGCCGAAATCATTGATGCGCTCAGGAAACCGCACGGTAAAGGGCGGGTATTTCAGCTCCGCCGGGCCGGCTTCATAGATTTCCTTCAACGCACGCATGCCAAGAATGCCCGGCAGCTCCAGCAATTCATCCGCCGCCACCTGGAACTGCTCGGCCACGAAATGCACCAGCGATTTCGGCGCGGGCGAAACAAACCGCACGCGGATCACCCGGCCGCGCCGGCGCTGCTTCACGGCGCGCTCGAAATTGCGCACGAAATCGTCCGCTTCATCTTCAATGTCCAGATCGCCGTCGCGCACGATGCGGAAAAGCGCGCTCTCCAGCTTGCGAAAGCCCGGGAACAGCGCATCAAGGAACAGCTCGATCACATCTTCCAGCAGCAGAAAGCGCATTTTCTTGCCCGGCAGCAGCACGAAGCGCGGCAGGCTTGCCGGCAGCGGCACGATGGCGGTCTGCTGCACGCTCGATTCCTCAGGCTGCAGGTGAAAAATCAGCGCAAGGCCGAGATTGGGAAGAAAGGGAAACGGATGCGCCGGGTCGAGCGCGATGGGGGTGAGTGCCGGGAAGATATTATCGAAGAAATATTCGGTCAGCCAGGCAACGTCCTTACCCGGCAGGTGGCGGGTAGTGATGATGGCAATATCTTCGTCCGCCAGTGCTTTTTGAATGGCGGTCCAGCACTGGTTCTGCTTGTCGATCAGCCGGAGTGTGGCCTCCTGCACGATGGCGAGCTCTTCCTCGGCGCTCAACCCGTCAATGCTGCGGGCGGGCACGCCTTCGCGGATATAATCCTTCAGCCCCGCCACACGGACCATGTAAAATTCATCCAGGTTGGAGGCGGAAATGGCAAGGAAATTCAGCCTCTCCAGCAGCGGATTGTGAGCATTCTCCGCCTCATCCAGCACGCGCGAATTGAAAGCGAGCCACGAAAGCTCCCGGTTTAAAAACCGGGCCTTCGAGTGGGAAAGGAGTTGCGTAGGGTGTTTATCCGGCATGCTGAAACCCAAAACCCATAATAATCATTGCAAATCCCTATCATATGCGTAATGCTCTGAGCAGGCAAAGATATTTCACCATTCCATGACCAAAACGCTCTACCTTCTCCGCCACGCCCAGGCCGAACCGGCCACAGCCACGCAGGATGACCACGCGCGGCACTTAAGCGCACAAGGCATTGCGCAGGCCGAGCGGTTGGGCATCTATCTGCGCTCCCGCCATTTCGCGCCTGAGCGCGTGCTCTGCTCTACCGCCACGCGCACCCGCGAAACCTTCGCGCACCTGCAAAAGCAGCTGGACGCCGCCCCCGCCGCCGACTTCACCGACCGGCTGTATCACGCCAGCCTCGCCTCCGCCCTGCAGTTAATACAGAGCATACCAGACAGCACCGAAAGCCTACTGCTGGTTGGCCATAACCCGGTCATCCACCAGCTCGCCGCCAAGCTCTGCGCGGATGCCGAGCACGCGCTGGCCGAAGAACTCGCTTTACGCTACGCCCCCTGCACCTTCGCCGGCTTCACCTTCGCCGTTCCCAGCTGGGGGTTGGTGGAACCGGCCTCCGCTCGGCCTGCCTGCGTCCTCACCCCCGAAGCAGTGGAAAAAGCCAGCTTAACGAGCGCGGCGTAATCTATAATTTCCTTCCCCTTTCCCTTGAGGGGAGAAGGTTGCATCTTCTTAGCGCGCTTGCGCTTAGAAGATGCTGGGTGAGGGTGACGGCGGTTGCGATTATCCGCACGGCCTTTCACTCCCACCAAGATTTGCTAAGTGCTAAAGCACTAAGCGAATCTATCCTCCCCCCTCCAGGTGGAGGAGGGTTATTACCCCTTCACCTTTAATTTCAGTGCTTCTTCCACCGGCACCGGGGCAGAGAAATAATAGCCCTGGAACATATCCACGCCTAAGCTTTTCATGGCGGCGAAGGATTCTTCCGTCTCCACCCCTTCGGCGATCACCAGCGCGCCGACGGTGTGCGCCTGCGCCACGATCTGGCGGATGTTTTCCTTATCCTCGGCACGGGAGCATTTCATCACCAGGCTTTTATCCAGCTTGATGAAATCGGGGCGGATATCCGGCGCAAGCTTCTGCACCATGCCGATGGATTCAATATCATCGAGCGCCAACGCGTAGCCCTTACTCCGGCAATAATCCGTCACCTTCTGCAAATGCACGATATCGCGCGGCAATTCCGACTGCGTAAAATCCAGCACGATATGCTTGGCGATGATGCCGTAGGCCCGGGCGGTTTCGGAGAGCCCCTCCAGATAGACTTCCGGGCGCTGGATGAAGCCGGGGAAGAAATTGATGAACAGGTAGCCGGAGACATTGCCGGAGACGAACGTCTTGATCGCCTCGACATGCAAATGCCGGTCAATGGCGAATTCCACGCCTAGCGCACGCGCCGCTTTCACGATGGCTTCCCCGGCGATGATCTTGCCGCCCTCCCCGCGCACCCGCGCGAAGGATTCATACCCCACCACCTGCGCAGCAGTGCTGAGCACCGGTTGCAGGTAACACAGCACATCGCCGCGCTGCAGCGCCTCGGCCAGCCACAGGCTGGTGGCGGTGGCGTGCATGGCGTCGGCGGGTTTCCAGTTGAGGGAGAATTGCTCGGCATCCGGCTCCTCCTCGCCGCCGATGATGGCGGCGGAAATGCCGTCGCTGGAGGGGGCCAATACGGCATAGAGTTTTTCCCAGGTGGAAAGCCAGGGTGATGCGCTCTGGCATACCCAATACGGCGCCGCGCCGGAACGCTGCTTCCAGCCGTTCGCCTGCAAAAACTCGCTCACCTGCGCCGGCAACGCCCGCTCCGTTTGCATTCCAAGCCAATAGCTGGCATGCTGGTTCCAGGCCAGATTCAGTATCTTCGGGGGTAGCGTCATAGCAAGAACTCGGTGCGCGGCTGTAAAAAAAGGACTTTTTCCAGCTTACGCGGCATCAGTTACTTTTTTATTAAGCCGCTTCATTTCCCTGCTGAAACTGCAATTCCACAAAATGCGCATAGAGCGGGCTTTTTTCCATCAGCTCCCTATGGTTGCCGACGGCTTCAATTTTTCCCTCGTTTAGCAGCACGATCCGGTCGGCGCCGCGCACGGTGCTCAGGCGGTGGGCGATCACCAGCGTGGTACGCCCTTCCATCAGCCGCTCCAGCGCCGCCTGCACCAGCCGCTCGTTTTCGGCATCCAGCGCGGATGTCGCCTCATCCAGCAACAAAAGGCCCGGGTTGCGGATGATGGCGCGCGCAATCGCCAGCCGCTGGCGCTGTCCGCCGGAAAGCTGCACGCCCTTCTCTCCCAGATAGGTATCAAACCCCTGCGGCAGCTTCTCAATGAATTCCAGCGCATTGGCGGCGCGGGCAGCCTCCCTCACCTCTTCCACGGTGGCTGCCTCGCGGCCAAAGCGGATATTGGCGAGCGCCGTGGTGGAGAAAATCACCGGGTCCTGCGGCACCAGCCCGATATGGCAGCGCAAGGCACGGGGGTCGAAATCGCGAATATCGTTTCCGCCGATGCGGATGCTGCCGGAGGCCGGGTCATAGAAGCGCAGCAGCAACTGGAAAATGGTGGTCTTGCCCGCGCCCGACGGCCCTACCAGCGCAAGCGTTTCGCCGGGATTCACCTGCAAATCAATTCTCTCCAGCGATGCCTTGTCCGGACGGCTCGGGTAATGGAACGTGACGCTTTCAAACGCAAGCGCCGCCTGCTTCAGCTCCGGCACCGGCAAGGCCTGCGCGGGCGCGGTAATGCCGGGTGCAATCTTCATCAGCTCCGCAATCCGCTCCGAAGCCCCGGCGGCACGCTGTATCTCGGCGAATACTTCGCTGAGCGCCCCGGTGGCGCTTGCCACCACCACGGCGTAAAAGACAAATGCGGATAGCTCACCGCCGCTCATCGCCCCGCGCAGCACTTCCTTGCCGCCTACCCACAGTACGGTAATCACCGCGCCGAATACCAAAAAAATCACCATGCCGGTGAGAAACGCCCGCGTGCGGATACGCGAAAGCGCCGTGGCAAGCGCCGTATCCACCAGGCCGGTAAAGCGGCGGGCATCACTTTGTTCCATCGACATCGCCTGGATGGTGCGGATGGCAAACAGGGATTCCTCGGCGTGGGCGTTCATTTCGGCCACCTTGGTCTGCGTTTCGCGCGACATCTGGCGCACGCGCCTGCCCAATATTATAATCGGCAGTACCGTCAGCAGCAGCAGCACACCCACAATGCCGGTCAGCCGCCCGCTGGTGGTAAGCAGCAGGCTGATGCCGCCCACCAGCATCAGCGTGTTGCGCAGCGCCACCGAAATGGAGCTTCCGAACACCGATTGCAGCAGTGCCGTGTCGGTAGTCAGGCGCGACAGCAGATCGCCGCTGCGGTTGGTTTCGAAAAACGCGACATCCATATGCATTAGATGGCCGTACAGGTCGCGCCGTATATCGGCCACCACCCGCTCGCCGATCCATGAGACGAGGTAGTAGCGGGCGTAGGTTGCAAAAGCCAATACCAGCACCACGCCCAGCAGCAGCAGCAGCGCCTGATCCAGCAAAAGCTCATTGCCCTGCGACAGGCCCTTATCCACAAGGTAGCGCAGCGCCCCGCCCATGCCCAGCACGGCGGAGGAGGTAAAGAGCAGCGCCAGCATCGCCGCCGCCACCTGCAGGCGGTAGGGCTTTAAATAGCCCAGCATGGCGCGCAAATGCCGCACCGGAGCCTTGGGAAGCGAGGAAGTAGCGGCTTTGTTATTTCGCATGGAGCCTGTGTCCCGTTAGCGTGGAAGCAAAACATATACTGTCATTGGGATGACAGGTGCTTATATATCCCTTCCTGCCAGATACGCCAGTTCGGATTCAACCAGCGCGCCGAGTTCAGCCCCATTGCCCAGCACCCAGCCGTTTTCGCCCGCGGCAAAATGCAGCCCGCCGCTGACCGGCGAGGATACCCATATCTGCCGCGAGGGCGCATGCTTGCTGACCAGGTATTGCCGTCCGCCGGGCAGGTCGACGGTCAGCACACCGTTCAGCAGCTCGGCGTCCAGCACGCCACCAGTGTCGGCGGCTTCGATGCGCTCCAGCAGCGCCTCCAGCGTCCGGTCCGCCTGCCGGTGAAATTCGGAGTCAGTTGGAATGAGCATCTTTTATTCCTTCCCGCATTACTTATATTAATATTTAAGGGGTTTTATAGCAGCCGCACATTGATAACATAGATATTTTACAGGCATTTCACCATAATTACTCCATGAAACCCCTTCATTCTTAAGCATTTCTTCACATTATCATTACTATAATGGAGGGTAAACACCTCGGAGCCTACGCCCATGATGCCTTTAAAGGAAAACAGTCATTTATACCAGCTGCACGAGCTGCAATATGCCAGTATCGCGCCGCTTCGCGCCATGGCCTATGCCGGGAAGCATTTCTACCGCCACCCGTTAAGCCCTCTCTCCTATACGCCTTACGGCCGGAGCGCCGCCGCCGCGTGCGAGGTGGTGGAGCGTATCACCAACCGCTATGGCAAGCCGGTCTTCGGGCTGGAATCCACCAAGGTAAGCGGCAAAACGGTGCAGATTATCGAAGAAGTGCTGTCGGAAGATCCGTTCTGCCGCCTGCTGCATTTCCGCAAGGAAAAGAATTTCGGCCAGCCCAAACTGCTGCTGGTGGCCCCGATGTCCGGCCACCACGCCACGCTGCTGCGCGGCACGGTGGAAGCCCTGCTGCCGTTCGCCGATGTTTATATCACCGACTGGTTGGATGCGCGCGAAGTGCCGGTTTATCACGGCCCGTTCCATCTGGAGGATTATATCTCCTACACCATGGAATATATCCGCAAAGTCGGGCCGGACGTGCATTTGATGGCCGTCTGCCAGCCTTCGGTGCCGGTGATGATCGCCGCCAGCATCATGAACCAGAACAACGATCCCGACGCCCCGCGCTCGATGACGCTGATCGGCGGCCCAATCGACACCCGCGTCAATCCTACGAAAGTCAATAAGCTGGCCGAGCAGCGCCCGCTAAGCTGGTTCGAAGCCAGCGTGATCACCCGCGTGCCGCTTAACTATCCCGGCTTCATGCGCCGCGTTTATCCGGGCTTTTTACAGCTCACCGGCTTCATGCGCCTGAACATGGAGCGCCATATTGACGCGCATGTGGATTTATTCAAGCATCTCGTCAAAGGCGACGGCGAAAGCGCCTCCGCGCACAAGAAATTCTACGATGAATACCTCTCCGTGGCCGACCTGCCGGCGGAATTTTACCTGGAAAGCATCGACATGGTCTTCCAGCGCCATCTGCTACCGAAAGGCGAATTTGAATATAAAGGCCAGCAGGTGAAGCCGGAAAAAATCACCCGCACCGCCCTGCTCACGCTGGAAGGTGAGCTGGACGACATCTCCGGCGTCGGCCAGACCGAAGCGGCGCAGCGCCTCTGCTCCGGCCTGCCGAAAAGCATGAAGCACCATTACATGCAGCCCGGCGTCGGCCATTACGGCATCTTCAACGGCCGCAAATTCCGCGAGCACGTGGTGCCGATCATCATCGATTTCATCGGCAAGCATAACGGCGAGATGAAGAAAAGCGCGTAAGTGGCGCTTTTCTCTTCACTCCCTTCCCCATGTCATTCCCGGGCCTGACCCGGGAATCCATTAAGACATGTCCATGCCATAGTAGTGCCTTCCTATGCCGCAGACGCGGCATGCTGGATTTCCGCCTGCGCGGGAATGACAATAATCATTTCCATTAACCATCCTATTGACGCCCTCTGCCGTTTCCCCTACTGTTGATCAGTTTATCCAAACCAATCCGGAACGCCCGATACTAAAGCCATGCCCGATCAAACGCGCCCAGAAATCCCCGAAAACGCCACTGCCTGCCTGCTTCTTAATGATGGAAAAATCTTTTATGGGCAATGCATTGGTTCTAATACCTCAAGTTTTGGTGAAATCTGCTTCAACACCGGGATGACCGGTTATCAGGAGGTAATGACCGATCCTTCCTACGCCGGGCAGATCATTACCTTCACCTTCCCGCATATCGGCAATACCGGCTGCAATGATGAGGATATAGAATCCACCGTTCCCGCCGCGCGCGGGCTGGTGGTGCGCGAATGCATCACCGAAGCTTCCAGCTGGCGCAGCAACGCGCATTTCGATAGCTGGCTGAAGCAGCATGACATCATGGGCATCTGCGGCGTGGATACGCGCGCGCTTACCCGCCATATCCGCACGCAAGGCGCGCAGAACGTCGCCATTTTTGCTGTCAACCGCGCTAATTTCCCGGCGCAACTCAAGGAAATGCAGGAAAAGCTCGCTGGCCTGCCCTCTCTCAAAGGGCTGGAACTGGCCAAGGGCGTCACCACCGCCAAATCCTACGGCTGGGAAGAAACCCGCTGGCACCCCGAGCAGGGTTACGGCAAGGCGGCCAGCGCCAAAGCCCATGTCGTCGCCATCGATTATGGCGAGAAACGCAACATCCTGCGCTCGCTGGCCGATCAGGGCTGCAAGGTGACCGTGGTTTCGGCCACCACCAGCGCCGAGGACATTCTCAAGATGAAGCCGGACGGCATCTTCCTCTCCAACGGCCCCGGCGACCCGGCGGCCACCGGCGAATATGCTATCCCTGTCATCCGCAAACTGATTGATGAAGATTTACCCGTCTTCGGCATCTGCCTCGGCCACCAGCTTCTGGCGCTGGCACTCGGCGGCAAAACGGAAAAAATGCACCAGGGCCACCGCGGCGCCAACCACCCGGTGAAAAATTTGGAGACCGGCGCCGTGGAAATCACCAGTCAGAACCACGGGTTCTGCGTGGTGGCCGACAGCCTGCCGGGGAACGTCAAGCTCACCCATACATCGCTGTTCGATGGCTGCGTGGAAGGCTTCCGCGTCACCGACAAGCCGGTGTTCGCCGTGCAATACCACCCCGAATCCTCACCGGGGCCGCATGACAGCCAGTATTTGTTCCGTGATTTCATGAAGATGATGAAGGCATGCTGAGCGACGCGCTGGAACGCCCTTTTACCTCGTATGACTTCTTCCAGCAGTTAAAAGCATTGCCTTTTGTGGAAGCGATTTATGTATATGGCTCGCACGGCATCGGCATACCGCATGCCCGCTCGGATATCGATCTGGCAATTTCCGCGCCCCACGCCACGGATGCGCAATGGCAGGAGGCGGCTGCTATCGCCGAAAACGCCGACATCCTGGTGAATGTTGACGTCACCTGGCTGGAAAACCTGGAGCCGGGCCCGCAAAAAGACTGCATCATGCAATTCAAGCGGCTGCTTTACCTGAAAAACAACTACCTGCATTTTATCGATAATAAAAAGAAGAACCTGCAAACATCGCTCGATTCCATGGATGCGCAGCTGAATGCATTTTCCCAGTCATTGCACGGCACCGCCATTTCCAGCGATGCATTCCATGCGCTATGCAATAACTTTCACGCTATGTATGAAATGCTGTGGAAGGCCGTGTTCAAGCACTGCCTGCGGCTCTATGGCATCCATTCCTACTCCCCCCGCTCCATCATCACCCATGCATTCATGGAAGGCTGGATTGAGGACCGGTATCTATGGGAGATCATGCTCGCCGATCTTGCCGTGATGAATGAACCTTCCGCCATGCTCGACAAGCGCGCCATATTCGACCGTTTCCCGCTCTATGCCGCCACCATGCGCGATGCATGCTCCCGCGTGCAGCGCGCGCTGCACGCACTCCCGGATGCACAGCCCGATATCTCCTTCACTCACCCCGCTTCAGAAAAAGACCATGCCAAAACGCACTGACATCTCCTCCATCCTCATCATCGGCGCTGGCCCCATCGTTATCGGGCAGGCGTGTGAATTCGATTATTCCGGCTCGCAGGCCTGCAAAATCCTGCGCGCGGAAGGCTACCGGGTGATTCTGGTCAATTCCAACCCAGCCACCATCATGACCGATCCTGAAATGGCCGATGCTACTTACATTGAGCCGATCACGCCGGAAATCGTAGAAAAAATCATCGCCCATGAATAGCCGGACGCGCTGCTTCCCACCATGGGCGGGCAGACGGCGCTGAACTGCGCGAAGGCGCTGGCGGAATCGGGCGTGCTCGCCAAGTACAAGGTGGAGCTGATCGGCGCCAAGCTCGATTCCATCAACAAGGCTGAAGACCGGCAGTTGTTCAACGACGCCATGCGCAAAATCGGCCTGGACGTACCGAAAAACGCCGTGGTCAAATCCATGGAAGAGGCGCGCGCGGCGCTGGAGCGCGTGGGCCTGCCGGCTATCATCCGCCCCTCCTTCACCATGGGCGGCGCCGGCGGCGGCATCGCCTATAACCGCGAGGAATTCGAGGCCATTGTGGCTTCGGGGCTGGACGCCTCGCCCATCGGCGAAGTGCTGATTGATGAATCGGTGCTCGGCTGGAAGGAATACGAGATGGAGGTGGTGCGCGACTGCGCCGACAATTGTATCATCGTCTGCTCGATTGAAAATGTCGATCCCATGGGCGTGCATACCGGTGATTCCATCACCGTTGCCCCGGCGCTCACGCTCACCGACAAGGAATACCAGCGCATGCGCGATGCCTCCTTCGCGGTGCTGCGCGAAATCGGCGTCGATACCGGCGGCTCCAACGTGCAGTTCGCGGTGAACCCGGAAAATGGCCGTATGATCGTGATCGAGATGAACCCGCGCGTCTCGCGCAGCTCGGCGCTCGCCTCCAAGGCCACCGGCTTCCCGATTGCCAAGGTGGCCGCCAAGCTCGCCGTGGGCTATACGCTGGATGAGATTCAGAATGACGTGACCAAAGTCACCCCCGCCAGCTTCGAGCCGAGCATCGACTATATCGTCACCAAAATCCCGCGCTTTACCTTCGAGAAATTCCCCGGTACCGAGCCGCTGCTCACCACCGCCATGAAATCGGTGGGCGAATCGATGGCCATGGGCCGCAATTTCGCCGAGAGCCTGCAAAAGGCGCTGCGCTCGCTGGAAACCGGCCTCAGCGGATTAGATGAGCGTCTTCTTCCTGGATACATTAATGGCGGCGATAATAAAGATCTCTATCGCGGAGAACTTACACGACCTACGCCGGATCGACTCCTCATTGCGGCGCAGGCCTTACGTGAAGGGGTTACCGTAGAAGAAATTTGCTCCATCGCCAAATACGACTCGTGGTTTGTCCGACAGCTAGAGCAGATTGTTAGTACAGAAAATGAAATGGGAACGATATATCCCATTCAAGAGCGTCTAAGCGCCAAAAATTTATTAAAATGGAAACGCATGGGGTTCTCTGACCAACGCATCGCCAAATTAACAAAAACAGGCGTAGTTAATGATATTGACCCTTCCGTTACCATCCGCCAAAAGCGTCGCGAGCTTGGTGTGCTTCCCGTTTACAAGCGCGTGGACACCTGCGCCGCCGAGTTCGAGTCCGGCACGCCGTATATGTATTCCACCTATGAAGGCACTGTGGAGAGCGGCGCGGAATGCGAATCCAGCCCCACGGATAAAAAGAAAGTCATCATCCTCGGCGGCGGGCCAAACCGCATCGGGCAAGGGATCGAGTTCGATTATTGCTGCGTGCATGCGGCCTATGCCCTGAAAGGCGCAGGCATCGAGACCATCATGGTCAACTGTAACCCCGAAACGGTTTCCACCGATTACGACACCTCTGATCGTCTGTACTTCGAGCCGGTAACGCTTGAAGACGTGCTGTCCATCGTCGCACTGGAAAAACCCAAAGGCGTGATCGTGCAATTCGGCGGGCAGACCCCGCTCAAGCTGGCGCGAGCTCTGGAAGCCGC
>CAYPEF010000009.1:0-36732 GCA_964409675.1 uncultured Rickettsiales bacterium
TTTCACGAATCTCTAGCGTTCTATCCAGTGGCTCTATCCGGCATCATCATCATGTCTGTATCAGCGATGTCAAAGCGCAGCCCTGCTATTGGTGGGTTGATTGCTTCTTTGCCGCTTATCTCAGTACTAGGTATTATATGGTTATGGAGAGATACATCCGATATTGAGCGCGTGGCGGCTCATGCAGAATCAACATTCTGGTTCGTGCTGCCTTCGCTCCCAATGTTCCTTATTTTTCCTGCAATGTTGCGGTATGGGATAAGTTTCTGGGTAGCTCTGGCTACAGCATGTGCAGTAACGATGGCGCTCTATCTGCTGACGCTCTGGCTGCTGCCAAAATTCGGCATCAAAATCTGAGAGGGTTTGGCACATGGTTGCCCTACGGCGTCCCCGGAAGAAAAACCGCAAAACGCACAACCATGTAAGCTATTGAAATTCATGGTGGAGGCGACAGGAATCGAACCCGCGACATTCTGCTTGCAAAGCAGACGCTCTACCAACTGAGCTACGCCCCCACGGCGGAAAATGGACGACATTCATCCCTTATAAATTAAAGCCCGTCAAGCGGAAAAACATATGGTTTACGGGTGATATGGCCAAAGGCGCTAAGGCATAATCAAACGCATAGACCTGCAAGATTATATGTTTTTTGCCAAAAAACGGCGGCGGCGCTAAAGCGTTACTGACATCGTCATGCGCATTCTGTATAGTATTCATGGTTATTTAACCCTTTCCGACTAAGTTTACCGCCTGGAAAGGAGGCGTATTATGGATATTCGCAGCGATAAGCACCCCAAGCACCCGCCTTGCACATCTTCAGCCTTTAGCGGGCTGATATGGTGGATGATGCTGTTGGTGGCCGTGCTGGCCATCCCGTCGATAGCGCTGATTTTCAGTGCCATGGTGCCCGCCGAGAGCGAATTCATGCGCGCGGTGGTGTTTATCCTCGCCTGCTGGGGCTGCACCTGGGTGGGCATGTGGCTGATGAAAAAATCCGCCAAAGAATATCCGCGCTCCGAACAAACGCTGCCCAAAAACGAATAAGCGATACAATATCAGGGCAACGCAACGGGAGGGGGAGAGTTACATCTCCCCCTTTGTTGTTTATGCGCGTCAGCGCAGCATCCCGAGGATTTCCGCATGCAACGCCGTGCTGGCGGCGGCGATAATGCGGCCGTCGGAGCCCAGCGTGGGGCGGTTGCCCGCCCAGTCGGTGATGATGCCGCCCGCGCCTTCGATCACGGGAACGAGCGCCGCGAAATCATAGGGCTTGAGCTGCGCGTCGATCACTGCGTCCAGCTGGCCGGTGGCGAGCATGGCATAGGCGTAGGCATCACCGCCGGCGATGGTTTGGGCGGCGCAGGCGCATACCTCTTCAAATAGCACCACCTCATCATCGGAAAAATACGGCATGGAGGTGGTGGCGATGATGGCCTTCCCTAGCCCTTCACAGTTGCGCACATGGATGGGCGCGCCATTCAGTGTTGAGGTTTTTCCCGTTCCGCCGATCCATAATTCACCCAGCACTGGTTGGTGGATAGCGCCGATCAGCGGCACGCCGTGTTCCGCCAGCGCGATCAGCGTGGTGAATGTGGGGTAACCGGCGATGAAGGGGCGCGTACCGTCAATGGGGTCCAGCACCCATTGATATTGCGCATCCGGCAGATATCGCTCGCCCTCCTCGCCGAAAATGCCATGTTCTGGAAAATGCTGCATAATCAGCGCACGCATGGCCGCTTCCGCTTCTCGGTCAGCAATGGTGACGGGGCTGGCGTCGGCTTTTGCTTCTACCGACGGAAGGTGGCGGAAATGGCGCATAAGCGCACTGCCGGAGGCATTAGCCAGTTGTTTTAAGAAATCGGCGTGCTGCATCATTTCTCCACCAGCCTTTCCTTCGCCGCGTTGATCTGCGCGGCAAGGTAGTCGGATCCGCCCTGATCAGGATGGTTCTTCTGCATCAGGCGTTTCCATGCCTCATGGATTTCTTCCCTTCCCGCCTGTGCGGAAACGCCGAGCACTGCGCGCGCCTCCTCTTCCGGCAACGGCTTCCCTTGCCTGCCCCGACGGGAGGACAGAAGCGAATAGACGATAAACCCGGCAATCGCTCCCAGAATCAGGCATCCCATATTTCTTCTCTTTATTCTATTGGAATTTTTCTTATGTATAGCTTGTCATCCCGAGCGAAGCGAGGGACCGAAGATTTCTCACTCCGTTCGCAATGACAAAGAAGGATATACCTCTCCATGGCCAAAGCGTCCAGCCGGTTCATCTGCCAGGCATGCGGCAATATCAGCAACCGCTGGTCGGGCAAGTGCGAGGCGTGCAATGAATGGAATACCATTTCCGAAGAAGCGGTGGAAGCCACGCCGAAGGGCTTGAGCGCCTCCGGCAAAGGACGGAAGGTGGAATGGTCGTCGCTGGAAGCCGAGGCGCGCGAAGCGCCGCGCACCGCTACCGGCATTCATGAGCTGGACCGCGTGCTGGGCGGCGGGCTGGTGGAAGGATCGGCGATTCTGATCGGTGGCGATCCGGGCATCGGTAAATCGACGCTACTATTGCAAGCAGTGGTGGCGATTGCGCGGCTGGGGCTGCAATGCGCCTATATTTCCGGCGAGGAATCGGTTGCACAGGTATCGCTTCGCGCCAGGCGGCTGGGGCTGCATCATGCGGGTGTGCAACTCGCCAGCGCCACTTCGGTGCGCGATATTCTCTCCACGCTGGATACCGCGCAGCACCCGGCGCTGGTGGTGATTGACTCGGTGCAGACCATGTATATCGATAATATCGAAGCCGCGCCCGGCACGGTCAGCCAGGTGCGCGCCGCCAGCAATGAGCTGATCCGGCTGGCAAAGAAGCGCGGCATCACACTGTTCTTAGTTGGTCACGTAACTAAGGAAGGGCAGATCGCGGGTCCGCGCGTGCTGGAGCATATGGTGGATACGGTGCTCTACTTCGAAGGCGAGCGCGGGCACCCGTTCCGCATCCTGCGCACGGTGAAGAACCGCTTCGGCGGCACCGATGAAATCGGCGTCTTCGCCATGGGCGATGACGGGCTGCAGGAAGTGCCGAATCCTTCGGCCCTGTTCCTGGCCGGGCGGCAGGAGCAGGTAAGCGGCTCGGCGGTGTTCGCGGGCATCGAAGGCTCGCGGCCCGTGCTGGTGGAGATTCAGGCGCTGGTATCGCCCTCGTTCATGAGCAACCCCCGCCGCGCCGTGGTGGGGTGGGACGGCAATAGGCTTGCCATGATTCTGGCCGTGCTGGAGCAGCGGCTGGGCCTGCGCTTCAGCGATAAGGAAGTATACCTGAACGTGGCCGGGGGCCTGCGCATCAACGAACCGGCGGCAGACCTTGCGGTGGCTGCCGCGCTGATTTCCTCACTACACGATAAGCCCGTGCCGCAGGACGCCGTGCTGTTCGGTGAAATCGGCTTATCGGGCGAAGTACGGCAGGTCAGCCGTGCCGATGCGCGCCTGAAGGAAGCAGAGAAACTCGGATTCGCGCAAGCCTGGTGCGTGCTGCCATCGTCGATGAAATCACCGATGCCATCGCGCTCGATTGGCAGCGTGCAGGAATTGTTGCAGCGGTTTAATTAAAGAACCTGTCATTGCGAGCGCAGCGAAGCAATCCTTGTCCCAGCAAATGGGTAGCTAGATTGTTTCGCTGCGCTCGCAATGACGATACAAATAAAATATTTATCGCATTTTGGGTCTCTTGATATTATCTTGCAGCATTCTTCGTTTTTTAATATTGGCTTTGCCCCATGCTCCACGCGCAAATGACCTATTTTGACCTGATCGTCATCGGTGTGATGGCGCTTTCCTGCATCTTTGCGTTTTTCCGCGGGTTCGTGAAGGAAGTGCTATCGCTCGGCGCATGGCTGGCGGCGGGGCTGGTGACGGTGTATTATTTTCAGGATGTGGCCAAGTGGATGGAGCCGCATTTTAAGGGCAAGCAGATGGTGGCAGGCGGCATCGCGGCGCTGGGGCTTTATATCACCTGCCTGGTGGCATTCTCACTGCTCAATTCCCTCATTATGCGCTTCCTGCGCGAGGGCAGTGATGTCGGGTTCCTTGATAATACGCTCGGTCTGCTGTTCGGCGCGTTTCGAGGCGCATTTATCGTCTCGCTGGGCTATCTGCTGATGAGCATGGTGGTGGCCACCGAAGGCGACGCCGCACCGAACTGGCTTACCTCCTCCTACACCAAGCCCTATGCCGAACACGGTGCAAAATTGCTCGCGCACGCCGCCCCCGGCTATCTGCGCGAACATAGCGATTTAATGAAACAAATCGCTAAAAAAGAAGACATTACGCCGGAAGAAGACGTGGATATGGATGATAGCTCCGTCTCCGCCTTGCAGAAAAAAGCCACCGAGCATGCCGACGGCAGTACCGACCAGCGCAGTCCGGCCTCGTTCGATAAGCTGATCAAAACGCTCAAGCGTAAGGAAACGCCTTGATTCGGGGCATTTTTCCCGTATAAACCCGTCGTAAAGATGGCGTGAAGCCCTGAAACAGCTTATAGTAGGCGCTCACCCCCAACCACACGGCGGCCCATGACCCATAGCGAAGCGCATTCCCTTTTCTCCCTTCATCAGGATGACGACAAGCCACGGGAGGAATGCGGCGTTTTCGGGATTATCGGCCATCCGGACGCTTCCGCCCACGTGGCGCTCGGCCTGCACGCGCTCCAGCACCGCGGCCAGGAAGCCGCCGGCATCGCCTCCTATGACGGCGTGCAGTGCTACGCGCACCGGGCGCTGGGGCTGGTGGGCGATAATTTCAACTCCGCCGATATTATCGGGCGATTGAAAGGCTACCTCGCCATCGGCCATGTGCGCTATTCCACCACCGGGGATACGCTGTTGCGCAATGTGCAGCCTCTCTTCGCTGATTTCAGCTTCGGCGCGCTCGCCATCGCCCATAACGGCAACTTAACCAACGCCATGCGGCTGCGCAAATCGCTCATCGAGCGCGGCTGCCTGTTCCAGTCATCCTCCGATACGGAAACCATCATCCACCTGATCGCTATCAGTAAGGGCCAGACAGTGGAAGATAGGCTGATCGACGCGCTGAAGCAAATTGAAGGCGCCTATTCGCTGGTGGTGATGTCCGGCGGCAAGCTGATCGGCATCCGCGATCCGCTGGGCGTGCGGCCATTAGTGCTGGGCCGTCTGGGCGATGCAATGATCCTCGCTTCCGAAACCTGCGCGCTGGATATTCTCGGTGCGGAATTCGTGCGCGATCTGGAAGCGGGCGAGATGGTGATCATCGACGGCAAGGAGATCCGCAGCCTGAAGCCGTTCGGCAACACGCAGAAGCGGTTCTGCATTTTTGAATATGTCTATTTCGCCCGGCCCGATTCGCTCACCGAAGGCCGCAACGTCTATAACACCCGCACCAGCATCGGCATGGAGCTCGCCCATGAAGCGCCGGTGGATGCGGATGTGGTGGTGCCGGTGCCCGATTCCGGCATTCCGAGCGCCATCGGCTACGCGAAAGCCTCCGGCATCCCGTTCGAGCTTGGCATCATCCGAAACCATTACGTGGGCCGCACCTTCATTGAGCCGACCGACCATGTGCGTCATTTAGGCGTGAAGCTCAAGCACAACGCCAACCGCGCCATCATCGAAGGCAAGCGGGTGATACTGGTGGATGACAGCATCGTGCGCGGCACCACGTCCAAGAAAATCGTCAACATGGTGCGCGAAGCGGGCGCGGCGGAAGTGCATATGCGCATCGCCTCGCCGCCCACCACCCATTCCTGCTTCTACGGCGTGGACACCCCCAACCGCGACCAGTTGCTGGCGGCCCGGCACGACGTGCAATCCATGGCCGAACTCATCGGCGTGGACAGCCTCGCCTTCCTCTCCATCGACGGCCTCTACCGCGCCGTGGGCGAGAAAAAGCGCAACCCCGCCTCCCCCGCCTTCTGCGACGCCTGCTTCACCGGCGACTATCCAATTCCCCTCACCGATTTCGGCGGCATGAACGGGGAGAAAAAGAAAGGGAGTATGGGCGGGTTCGCGGAGGTGTAGGCCTCAGGCTGCACGAAATTTCAACAGCATCAAACCAAACACGGTAAAAAGCCCGCCGCTGATTTTATTGAATAATCGCTGCGCCCGCGCCTTATGCAGGTAGCGCGACAGGCTGCGCCCGCCCAGCGCGTATGTGATATACCAACTCACTTCCACGGTTACAAACGTGCCCAGCAGAACGCTGCATTGCGGCAGCTTGGGCGCGTGCGGATTGATGAACTGCGGGAAAAACGCGGCGGCAAACAGGATCAGTTTCGGGTTACTGAGCCCCACCAGCAACCCCTGCCGGAACAGCATGTAAGGCTGTGCATTACCGATAAACCGTGCGTTTTCTTCCTGCACCTCCACTACCGGCGCACACCAGGCTTTTACGCCGAGATAAATCAGATAGGCCGCGCCCGCAACGCGCAGCACGTCAAACGCCTGCGGCAGTGCCGCCAGCGCTGCGCCCAGACCGGCGATGGAAAGACCGATCACCAGCAGCACCGCCAGCAGGCAGCCCGCCATGGTGGCGGTGGCACGGCTGAACCCATGGCGCGCGCCGCTGGTCATTACCTGCAGCATATTCGGCCCCGGCGTGCCGCAGATAGCGATGCAGGCAATCAGGAAGGTGATCCAGGTTTCCAGCGACATTGATGCCTCTTTTTGGAGAGTGGATCATGTTATATGCATTCAGCATTAATGCTGCATCTGGTTGTGGATGGCCATTACCAGCGAGTTACAATATCGCATTAGGAAAAATAAGCATAAGAAATACTTGCAAAACACTTGAGAACCGCCACCGCACATGCCATGTTCTGCTTATGAAATTCCTCGACGAAGCTAAAATCTATATCAAGGCCGGAGACGGCGGCAACGGGTGCGTAAGCTTCCGGCGGGAGAAATTTGTGCCCGATGGCGGGCCGGACGGCGGCAATGGCGGGCGCGGCGGCGATATCGTGGTGGAATGCACTACCGGCCTCAATACGCTGATCGATTACCGCTACCAACAGCATTTCAAGGCGAAAAAAGGCCAGCACGGCATGGGCTCGCAGCGCACCGGCGCGGGCGCGCCGGACATGCTGCTGAAAGTGCCGCCGGGTACGCAAATTTTTGATGAAGATAAAGAAACCCTGTTATTCGACCTCACCGAACCCGGCCAGCGCGTGGTGCTCGCCACCGGCGGCAAAGGCGGGCTTGGCAACCAGTGCTTCAAATCCTCCACCAACCAGGCGCCGCGCCAGTTCACTCCCGGCGAACCCGGCGAGGAGCGCTGGGTATGGCTGAAGCTGAAACTGATTTCCGATGCCGGGCTGCTGGGACTGCCCAACGCGGGAAAATCCACCTTCCTCGCCCGCGTCACCCGCGCCAAGCCGAAAATCGCTGATTATCCCTTCACCACCCTTAACCCCCAGCTCGGCGTGGTGCATGTGGATGACCGGGAATTCGTGCTGGCCGATATCCCCGGGCTGATCGAGGGCGCGCATGAGGGCGTTGGGCTGGGGCTTAAGTTCCTTGGCCATGTGGAGCGCGCTGGCGTGCTGCTGCACCTGGTGGACGGCACACAGGAGGATGTAGCGCACGCCTACCACACCATTCGTGCCGAGTTGGAGGAATACAGCGAAACGCTGGCGCAGAAGCTGGAAGTGGTGGCGCTGAATAAAACGGACGCGCTGGATGAAGATGAGCGCCTCATAAAGCAGCGCGAGCTGGAAGAGGCCTGCGGCGGCAGCGTCTATTGCATCTCTGCCGTAAGCGGCGAAGGCGTGCAGGAGGTACTGCGCGAATTGCTGCGCATTATCGATACATCCGCAACCAGTGACGCACAGTAGCTTTTGGCATGATGGCACCGCCGAAACATATTCTTAGCACTGCGATGGCGAATTTCCGCCGCTCTGCCCGATTTGGCCAGTTATATTGCTTGGTTCTTACCATCATTGGCAGCTTACTCATCGCTAATTATCATGGATATTTGATTCTATCGGCTTCCCGTTCTGATTATATCGGCCTAAAAGCGTACCTCTATGGAGGTATTTTCTTCATCGCTTTAAGTATTGTATTTATCCTGCTTATTCAAAACCGGGTAATTCAAACAGAATTGGCGTTGAACAACTCCTCTCCTTTTCCAGCATATGCATCATTTAAAACACTCCATACATTTAATGGAGCTTATTACTATGCTACGGTTTATCCTGACAATACACTCGCCATACCTCCGTCTTGGGAATTAAAGTTTTACGGATTGAAGAATTTTCCTCCCCCAACCAATGGCCGAGTTCCAATTGGGCTGTATTATAACAAACAAACCAATATTCCACTGGCCATCTGTACAGATGATGAGGTTTACATTTCATATTATTCAAGTAGTTTTCGGGGATGATTGCTCCCAATAGTTCCCTTGTCCTCAAAATTGGCTCCGCCACGCTTATTGGGACGGACGGATTTGTGCGACAAGAGTGGCTTGCAGCACTGGCGGAAGATATTGCGGAGCTGCACGCTCATAAAGTGCGCGTTACCCTCGTCACCTCCGGCGCGGTGGCGATGGGGCGGCATGTGCTGGGCTATGGCATGCGCGCGCTGACGCTGGAAGAAAAACAGGCCGCCGCCGCGGCCGGGCAAGCTCCCCTGCTGCATCGCTGGGTATCGGCCTTGCAAGGCGGCGGCGCATATGAACCGATGCAGGCGGCGCAAATCCTGCTCACCGCCGGCGATTTGATCGACCGCAGGCGCTACCTGAATGCGCGCAATACATTCGAGACCCTGCTCGCCACCCCGCGCGTGGTGCCAATTGTAAATGAAAACGACACCGTCGCCACCGCCGAGCTGCGCTTCGGCGACAATGACCGGCTGGCCGCGCGCGTGGCGCAGATGGTAGGTGCGGACACGTTGGTACTGCTCTCCGATATTGACGGGCTCTACACGCACGACCCCCGCGCCGATGAAATGGCCACGCATATCGCCCACATCACCGACATCACGCCCGAGATCGAAGCCATGGCCGGCGGCACCGGCACGGCCATCGCCTCCGGCGGCATGGCCACCAAGATTGAGGCGGCGAAAATCGCCACCAGCGCCGGCTGCAGCATGATCATCATGAACGGCAATGCCCCTCGCCCGCTGCTGCGCCTAAGGCAAGGCGAGCGCCATACGCTGTTCACAGCGCACGATACACCCTTTAACGCACGCAAGCGCTGGATTGGCGGCTCATTGCATGCCAGCGGCGTGCTGGTGATCGACAGCGGCGCGGCGGCGGCGCTGAAATCCGGCAAAAGCCTGCTGCCCGCCGGGGTGAAAGCCGTTGAAGGCGAGTTCGCGCGCGGCGATGCGGTATGGATTAAATCCGCCGAAGGCGACATGCTCGGCAAGGGATTATGCGCCTACGGCTCGGAGGAAGCGCGGCGCATCATTGGCCGCAAGAGCGGCGAGATTGCCGCCATCCTTGGCTATAAGGGGCGCGACGTGATGATCCACCGCGACGATATGGCGCTTACCCCATGACCGTCCGCCCGAAACGCTCCGCCATCATGCAATGGCTGGAAGCGCACCCGACTCTTCCGCTTTGCACCATGCCTGCCCCGGAGGGACTGCTAAATAAAGCCGGGCTGTTACCTTTTGTGCGCGCCGGGGTTGATCGCAGAAACTGGCGCTTCCTCACCATGCGCCCGCGCGGCGAACATCCCGAGCTGGGCCCGCCGCCTTTGCAAATCTGCAAAGGCACGCGCATGGGCAAAACCGGCGGCAAATGGCGCGACCTGCCCAAAAGCGCCGATGTCTCGCATTACAGCGAGATCGAATCGCTTCCCTGCACCGCCATGCGCGAGGGCATTGAGGAGCTAGGCGTGATGCTGGAAGCCATGCACCCGCTTTACGATGCCGGCCCGGTCACCTTCACCTCCGCCAAAAGCGGCGATGCGAAATATATGCACCTGCTGCTGGCGGAAATGCAGGATGAACAGGCACTCCTGCCGATGGAACAGGTGGATGCTACCACCGCCGAGCGGCGCTGGGTGGATTTGTCCGGCTTCGCCCAGGTAGGCCGTGCGGATCATTTCATCATCATTGAACGCCTTCTGGCGCTTATCCCCTAGCCAATACCGAGCTAAAATTCTGTTTATTATTAATAATTACTTTCACGCAATGGTAACTTGCGCAAAATTACGGCTGTATTATGCTAGGCGGCATGAGGGAATATACCAGAAACATCATTAAAAATACGATCGTCGGCGCGGTAGTCGGCGTGCTGCTGAGCTTTGTACTGCCGCCTTTTGCGCATGCCATCGGCCTTCCGGAAGCAGCGGGTCAGGTAGGGCATATGACATGGATGGCCGGCTTCTTCGGTGCCATCAGCGGCGCCACCACCGCCATCCAGCCGGTATTTGACTGGGCGTTTCGCGATAAATCGAAAGACGGCTCCCTCTCGCCTCGGCTGCAAACGGAAAAAGAAGCGCCTTCGCCTGTGCGCGGCACGCCTGCTGCGCCTGAACTTCAGCAAACGGAATCCATCCGCATAGCCGCCGTGATGCAGGAACCGGAAAGCTTCTCCGCCGTGGCCGCTGAACACCAGCGCCGCGCCACCCTCGCTTCCGGCACTGCGGAACCCACGCTGCATTAATGCTTCCCGGCTTGGCAGACGTATAAATACGGTCTAGATTAATCCTCTAACCTGTCATTACAGCGGCATGTGCGCCGCTTTTCCGGGAGCATCATTATTCAACCGATTGAAACCACCCCCCGCTACAGCAATCTGCTGATCCACTCCACCAGCCCCTATCTGCGCCAGCACGCGCACAACCCGGTATTCTGGCAGCCGTGGGGCGAGGAAGCCTTTGCACAGGCCCGCGCCGAGGATAAGCCGATATGCTTGAGCATCGGCTACTCCACCTGCTACTGGTGCCACGTGATGGAGCGCGAAGTATTCACCCACCCTTCCATCGCCGCGCTGATGAACCAGCATTTCGTCAATATCAAGGTGGACCGCGAGGAACTGCCGGAAGTGGACGCCATCTACATGATGGCCCGCCAGCTGATGACGTCCGAAGGCGGCTGGCCGAATAACGTGTTTCTTACCCCGGATTTAAAACCCTTCTACGCAGGCGGCACCTACGGCGCACGCGAGGCCTACGGCAAGCCCTCTTTCCCGCAATTGCTGGAATGGATCGCCTACCAGTGGAAGGTCAAGCGCGAAGAAATGCTCGAATATGCCCGCCGCACGCATGAAGCGCTGAACCAATTGCTAATCGCCCGGCAGCACGATACGCCGCTGCCGCAAAACGCCTCCGATCTCACGCAGGAGCTGTACGATACGCTCAGCGCACGCTTCGACGATAAATCCGGCGGTTTTTACAAAGCCCCCAAATTCCCGCATGAGAATTACCTGCTTTTCCTTCTGGAATATTACGCGCGCACCCGCGAGGAACGGGCGTTGTACGTGGCGAGCGAATCGCTGTTCAGCATGTGCGCGGGCGGCATCTACGACCATGTCTCCTCCGGCTTCCACCGCTACGCGGTGGACCGAGAATGGTGGGTACCGCATTTTGAGAAAATGCTCTACACGCAGGCGCTCTGCACCCGCGCCTATACCGAGCTGCACCGCGTCACCGGCAGCCCATACGCCACCACCATCGCCTGCAGCACGCTGGATTTCACCGCCGCCGCCATGCGCTCACCGGAAGGCGCGTTCTATGCCGCCATCGACGCTGAAACAGACGGGGTGGAAGGGGCTTATTACGTCTGGACCGCGCAGGAATTGCAAACCCTGCTGACACCGGAAGAACAGGCATTCTTCCTGCGCTATTATTTTCTGGCCGAGCTGCCACATATGCCGGGCCATAAACTTGTCGATGGGCAGGTCATTGTTGCCAAGGAATCGCTATGGCAGGCGGCGTTTAAAGACCGCCAGCCTTATATGATGCTGGAAGCCCTCTCCGGGCTGATCTTCAACAAGCTGCTGGAGACACGCAACAAGCGTAAGGCGCCCAACATGGATGACAAGATCATCACCGGCTGGAACGCGCTGATGATTGAAGCCTATGCGCGCGCATCCGCCGTTTTCAACAAGCCCGGCTACCTGGAAATCGCCAGCCGCGCCGCCAGTTACCTGCTGCAATATGCCATGAATGAAGAAGGCATGCTGCGCCGCCTGACCGCCAAGGGCATCGCCCAGTTTGACGCCGGGCTGGAAGATTATGCGTACTTCATTCAGGCGCTGCTGATGCTCTACCGCGTGGAGCGCACGGAGCGCTGGCTGCAATCGGCGCTGATGCTGCTGGGGCAGGCCGATGCGCTGATGCGCGACCCCGAAGGCGGCTATTTTCACACCCGCGCGCGCGGCGACCTGATCGTGCGCGCCCGTACGGTGGAGGACTCCACCCTGCCCTCGCCCAACGGCGTCATGCTGCATAACTTCATCGATTTGTTCGAGCTGACCGGAAAACAGCAATGGCTGGCCGAGGCCGGGGCGCTGCAAAACGCCTTCTTCCCCACGCTCGACCGCAACATGATGCCGGAATACTGCACCTTCCTACAAGGCTCACTGCGGCTGGACGCCATCCGCCGCCATACCGGCTCGCCCCTGCTCCCGGCCACGTTTGCGGATGCGCCGCCGGTCAGCATGCAGGCCACGATGGCCGAGCGCGAGGGGAAGGCCTCGCTCACCCTCGATATCCGCCTCGCCGATGGCTGGTATATCTACGCGCCGGACGCACCGCCGCCATTGATCGGCACCCAAGTGGAAATCTTTGGCCCCGGCGTGAAAGAAGCCGGGCGGCTGCAATACCCCTACCCCGCCCGACTGGATGCCGTATTTCCGGTGGAAGAGATCAACGTGTTCGATGAAAGCTTCACCGTCACCTGCGAGATCGAGCTGACCGAGGGGACGCCCCGGCCCCCGGTCTATGTCACCCTCCGTTGCCAACCCTGCCGCGAAGGCGCCTGCGCGGCCCCGTTTAATACACTGGCAACACTTTGATTTTAAAGCCCTCCCCCTGCAAGGGGGAGGGTTGGGCAGGGGGCCCTTTCCATCCTCCGCTTTCAAGTTGCAGCTGATAGAAGACCCCCACCTTGATCCCCCCCTTACAGGGGGAGGAAATATAAATGGTTTGCTTTGACAAGCATTGTAAATACCCTATAATGCTAGTTTCCTTAACTTTTAGCATTATCCGGGAAGGGAGGTAAGCGGCTTGGTAGAAGTAGTAGTCCGCGACAATAACGTCGATCAGGCTCTGCGCGCGCTGAAGAAGAAGATGCAACGCGAGGGGCTGTTCCGTGAAATGAAAATGCGCCGTCATTACGAAAAACCTTCCGAAAAGCGTGTGCGCGAGATGAGCGAGGCGCTGCGCCGCCAGCGCAAGCTGGCCCGCAAGATGGCCGACCGCAACGACTGAGAATGCAATCCCCTCCCGGGGAAGAATTTTCGACAAAAACACCCCCTCAGCGTGCCTGTGGGGGTGTTTTTTGCTTTTTCCGCCCTATATTTTGATTAACTTTAAGCCATTTTTGCGCTATATTGAGATAATATTGATACAGGGAAGGATTTTATTTATGTCCAAAGCACGTGCCATTGCGATCCCGGTCACGCCCTTCATCGCCGCCGCCTATTCGCTGAAAAACGCTACGCATTACCTTGTCGAACGCATGTACGGCACCGAAGAGCGCACCAACGCCACCATGATGGTTGCATTGCTGATGACGGTGCTTGGCATCCTCCTGCAGCATACGGCGCAAACCACCCTTCCGGCGGTGTGCAGCGTCTCCGCCGCTCTTTATTAAGCCAACGCGTCCGTTACGGCTGCATCACCAGCGTATCGCCCTCCATGCGGAATAGGCTTAGCCGCCGCAGGAAAGCCATGCCCAGCAATGAACTCCCCATTTCCGACTGGCTGATCGACGCCGGCATGCGGTCAATACGGATAGTGCCGATTTCCACCGAATCCAGCATTACCGGCGCGCCGCGCGTTACGCCATTGGCGGTCTGGTAGATGCGCTCATATTCCAGCGACTCCAGCGGCAGGCCGAGCGCCGCCGCGTCACTTGGATTCAGCATGATGTCGCTCGCGCCGGTATCGATGATGAATTCCAACGGCACACCGTTTACTTCCACTTCCGCATGGAAATGCCCATCCGTTCCCGCCTTCAGTACCGTAGCATCCCCGGAAACCACCGGGCGGGATGGCATCAGCTGCGCCGCGATCTCGCTTTTTTCCAGCACGCCGCGATAGGCATAGAGCGCCACCAGCGCTATGAATATCGCCACCCAGATGCCAAGATCGCGCAATAGCCGTGAAAGCGGTAATCGACGCGATGCGAATGCCGCGCCGCCTACCAGTGCCAGCAATGTGCCGAGATAGGCCAGGTAAAACAGATTATCCCCGGCGTTGAGTCGGTAGGGAAAGCGCGCAGCCAGCAAGCCGATGATAAGCGCCACGCTTAAGAAAAACAGCAGCCGCGCCATAGGATTATGAAAGCAGCCAGCGCCGCACCAGCGCGATTTCTTCCTCGCGCATCAGGCTCGGCGCATGCCCCGCTTCCGGCAGTTCCACATACGTCACCCGCGCCGGGGCCTGGCGCTGCATGCGCGCGGCGGTTTCGTGCAATAAAATATCCGAATGCGCCCCGCGCAGGATCAGCACCGGACAGGTGATTTTCTCCCACACCGGCCATAAATCCACATCCTGTATCTTCTCCTTATCGGCAAATGAAGCCGCTATCGCCGGGTCATAGGCAAGGCGCAAGCCTCCGCCCGGCGCGTCCTCCAGGCTCGCGTCGATCAGTCGCTGCCAGTCCGCTTCGTCGGTGATGCCGAAGCCTGCATAGCGCTCGCGCAGCACCGTTTCGGCAGCGCTTCTGGAGACGAACTCCATGCCCTTGCCGATATAATCGGCAATGCGCAGCAAGCCGGAACGCGGGATGCACGCTCCCACATCGTTCAGCACCAGCCGCTTGATGCGCTGGGGCTGCAACGCGGCAATCATCATGCCCAGAATCCCGCCCATGGAGGTGCCCACCCAATCCACCGGCGGTAATTGCAATCCATCGAACATCCGATCCACGTCGGCAAGATAGGCAGGGTAGCTATAGCCCGCCGGGTCATCCAGCCAGGCACTCTTTCCACGCCCGGGCATGTCGGGGCAGATGACGCGGTAACTCTCGCTCAGCGAGCATGCCAGCTTGTCGAAATCGCGCCCGTTGCGGGTCAGTCCGTGCACGCAGACCAGCACCCGCCCATCCGGCAGGGCCTGCGTCCATTCACGGTATGCCATGGGGCGGCCCTGCGCCTGACTTCCCGGTAATGTCGCAATATGGGGCTGCATAATATCTAATAATATGGAACTGAAAACACGCGGTAGACAATCCGCCGCACGACAAGCACGATGATAACGCTTAAGAGCGCCGCCCACACCACATCCGCCGGAAAATGCATGCCCATGGCAACGCGGCTGTAGGCCACGGCTGCGATCAGCAGCACGCCGATGGTCCTTCCCAGCCCTTGCAGTTTCGGCCACAGGGCCGCGAAAAGGAACGCGGTAAACGCCGCGTGCCCGCTGGGCAGGCTGGCATAATACTTACTTTCTTCCGGCAGCGGCCCAATAATCCAGATGGACTCTTTCAGAGCCACAAATGGGCGCGGCATGGCGAAAAACCCCTTTAGCCCCGCCACCATCACCACCATGCCGACATAGCCAACCACCAGCACCAGCAGCAGCCCTATCCAGCTGCGCACATAAGGCCTGTCGATCGCCCTGCCGCGCAGGCGGCGGAAGGCAAAGGCCAGCGCAGCGAGCATAACGATAGCCGCGAAATAATACGGAAACGCCGTATATTCGAATATGTGCGCAAACAGCAGGAACAGCGGCTCAAGCGCAGGAAAATGATGCCCGTTTAAAAAATGGAACAGCGCCAGATTACCGCCGAACCAGTCGTAGAGAATTTCTTTGGGCGTCATATTTTCCTGCGCGTGAGGGTAAGGCCGCCCAGCATGATCTCCGGCTGGCGGTTTTCGATCAGGTCGGCGACGATATAAGCACTTCCCGGCCCCTGCGTCCAGCCCAGCGTGCCATGACCAGTATTGAGGAAAAGATTGGTGTAAGGCGTGCGGCCCAGGATCGGCGGCCCGTCCGGCGTCGAGGGGCGCAGGCAGGCCCATTTGCTTATACCGGGATGATCCCAGTTGACCTGCGGGAACAACGAACGCCCGGCGCGCAGCATGGGCGCAATCCGGCTTTCAATAATGTCGGTGTTATAGCCCGCGAATTCCGCCGTTCCCGCAACGCGCAGCTTATCGCCGAGCGGCGTAAAAACCACTTTATATTGCGCGTCCGTCACGCTGCGCGAGGGGCAGTGCGCATCTCCCGGCAGGGTGAGGCTATAGCCTTTCATCGGGTAAATCGGCAGGCGCACGCCGAGCGGCTTCATCAGCAGCGGGGTATAGACGCCAAGCGCCACGACATACGCATCAGCGCTCAGCTCGCCGTCCGCCAACTGCACTGCTCTCAGCGCATCTCCTTCGGCCACCAACGATCTGACTTCCGCCCCGTAGCGAATGCGCACGCCATATTTCGCCTGCGCCACTTTCAGCAGCTCCTGGCAGAATTCCCAGGCATCGCCGCTTTCATCGGTCAGGGCATGGATGCCGCCTTTTATCTCACGCGTATTCGCATGAAGCGACGGCTCCAGCTTAAGGCACTCCTCGCGCGTGAGCGCCACCTCCTCGCCGCCGAATTTCCCTTGGAATTCGGCCTGGCGCTTCGCCGCATCCAGGTCTTTCTGTTCGGTGAAGATATGCAGAATGCCCTTATCGCCATGACTGAAGTGAATACAGGCTTCTTCGCGGATCGTTCGCAGCTTTTCTCGGCTGTAAAACCCAAGGCGGAGCAGGTTGATGGTATTTATCTCCGCGCGCGCTTGCGTGCAATTGCGCAGGAAGCGCAGCCCCCAGCGAATCATATCGGGATCGAGGCGCGGACGGATGATCAGCGGGGAGTCTTCATGCACCAGCCATTTGGGCAGCTTCTTCAGCACGCCGCGCGTGGCCCACGGCTCGGCATGGTTATAAGAAAGCTGGCCGCCATTAGCAAAACTCGATTCGCCGGCGCAGCAATCGTTGCGCTCCAGAATCTCCACCTCATGCCCGCGCGAGGCGAGGACATACGCAGTGGTAACGCCAAGGATACCGGAGCCGAGGACCAGGATTTTCATAGCCCAACACATAAAAACTTTTGCGGCGTATGGAAAGGGAAAAGTGGCTGGCCTGGCTAGGCGGAAAAACTTCTGTCAGGCGTGCGCATTCATTCCATCATGCTTTGCATATAAAAGCATAATTTCCATATATTTATCAGAAAGATTCATGCATTAATCAGAAATTAGCTTTCCTGAGGGAAAAATCAGTCCGCAAGGGTGAAAATGCGCTATTGAAACAAAACTGCAATAAAACTGTGATATAAACGTAATATTCGGTTTATCATCCATATCAACCCGCTACAGTGGAATGACTGCCTATGTCAGGAAGACTTCAATCGGACCCGCTTTTCCAAGGCTTAACGCGCCCGACCATGGTGTTGGGCGTTAGCTATATGTATTTCGTGCTGAACGCCGCCATCTGCATTATCCTGTTTATCAACTTTCAATCCTTCAAAATCCTGTTCATGGTGGGACCAGGCGTGCATCTGATCGGCTATATCATCTGCCTGAAGGAACCGCGCGCCATGGAAATGTTCATCCTAAAAATGAAGAAGGGCATGAAATGTATGAACCGTAATTTCCACGGCGGCACTAATTCTTATGATCCGTATTAAGTAACGAGGTTCTCCTTATCTCTATGAAGATGCCACTCCAGCGCCCCAAGACCGCTAAAGCCGCATACTCCAGGCTTGAGGTTTCCGTTTCCGAATTCATTCCCTACCATTTCCACTGGGACAAAGAGACGATCGTTACCAAAAACAATGAATTCATGCAGATCATCAAGCTCGACGGTTTTTCCTTCGAGACGGCGGACGATGAAGACGTGGACATGAAAAAGATGGTCCGCAATTCTCTGCTCAAGAGCATGGCGGACGGCTCTTTCGCCGTGTGGTTCCATATCATGCGCAGCCGCCAGGTCGCATATCCAAGCGGCAAACAGCCGCCGGGATTTGCTACGTTCGTTGATGATATGTGGCGTGCCAAGCATGAAGGAAAACATTCTTTCGTCAACGAGCTCTACATTACCGTCGTCCGCAAACCCGACACGCAGGGCGCAGCGAAAATCCACGATCTGTTCAAAAAAGCGTCTTCCGTCGGCAATAAAGCCATGCAGATGCAGGCGGTGCGCGATGCGCACAAGGAACTTGCCGAAGCGGTGCAGCGCGTATCGGCGACATTGAAAGATTACGGCGCGCGCCTGCTGACCGTGGTCGAGCGCGACGGCGTGGCCTATTCGGAACCGATGGAATTCCTGGGTAAGCTGGTCAATTGCGGCACCTCGCAGCCGATGATCCTGAGCAATACCGATATTTCCACCTACATTCCCACCTCACGCCTCTATTTTGGCGACCGGGCCATTGAAGTCTCTTCGCCGGATGGCAAGAAATTCGCCGGCATCGTCAGCGTGAAGGAATACGCGCCCGCCACGGCCGCCGGCCTGCTGGACGGATTCCTGCAATTGCCGTTCGAATTCATTATCTCGCAATCCTTTGAATTCTCCAACCGCCAGGTCAGCATCACGCGCATGCAGACCAAGCAGCGGCGTATGATGGCGGCGGAAGACGTGGCCATTTCGCAGGTGGCGGAAATTTCCGATGCGCTCGATATGGCCATGTCCGGCCATGTCGCGTTCGGCCCGCACCACTTAACCGTGCTTTGCTATGAGGAGGATTTAAGCCAGCTGGAGCGCGTGCTTTCGCTTTGCGTTGCCGAACTGGTCAATATCGGCATCAACCCGACGCGGGAGAAATTCATGCTGGAGGCCGCATTTTGGGCACAGCTTCCGGCGAATTTCGAATTCATCGCCCGCAAATCGGATATCACCACCCTGAACCTGGCCGGATTTGCCTCTCTGCATAACTACCCCACCGGGCGCATCAACGGCAACCACTGGGGCGATGCCGTCACGGTATTCAATACATCCTCCGGTACACCGTATTTCTTTAATTTCCACCTGCGCGACGTGGGCCACTCCACCATCATCGGCCCGACGGGTGCCGGTAAAACGGTATTGATGAACTTCCTCTGCGCGCAGGCGCAGAAATTTAACTGCCGCATGTTCTTTTTCGACAAGGACCGCGGCGCGGAAATCTTCATCCGCGCTTTGGGCGGCAAATACACCATCATCGAGCCCGGCAAGCAATGCCGCTTCAACCCGCTGCAACTGCCGGATACACCGGAAAATCGCACCTTCCTGGCCGAATGGCTGCATACGCTGGTCACCGTCAACAACGAGCCGTTCAGCGCCGCCGATATGGAGCTTATCAACGCGGCGGTGGCGGGTAATTACAAGCTTGACAGGAAAGATCGAATACTTCGCAACATCGCTCCCTTCATGGGCATCGAAGGGCCGGGTTCTATGGCCTCGCGCCTGAAAATGTGGCATAGCGGCGGCCCCTATTCCGGCCTGTTCGATAACGATATCGACATCGTCGATTTCACCGCCGGTTCCTCCTTCGGCTTCGAAATGGGCGAAGTGCTGAAGGAGCGCGTGAGCCTGGCCCCTACCCTGCTTTACCTTTTCCACCGTATCTCGCTGTCACTGGATGGTACGCCGACGATCATTATCCTTGATGAAGCATGGGCGCTGATCGACAATGAAATTTTCGCCGGACGCATACGCGACTGGCTGAAGACCATGCGTAAACTGAACGGCATGGTGGTATTCGCCACCCAGAGCGTGGAAGATGCCAGCCGCAGCGCCATTTCCGAAACGCTGATCCAGCAGACCGCCACGCAGATTTTCCTGCCTAACCCGAAAGCCACCGAGGAATACCGTCGCTCCTTCATGATATCCGAGCGTGAATTCAACCTGCTGAAAACCACCGACCCGGGGAGCCGCTATTTCTTGGTAAAGCAAGGAAAGGACGTAGTGGTGGCGCGCATTGACTTATCCGGCATGGATGATGTTATCAACGTCCTGTCGGCACGCGCCGAAACGGTTGCCATCATGGATGAGATCATTAAGGAAGTGGGCGAAGATCCCCAGGCATGGCTGCCGATATTCCAAGAACGCATCAGGCTGGAGAAAGAGAAATTTGCCGCCAAGGAAAAAAAATAAAAGCCCTGCCCTGGTTCTTTGCTTTCTGTGCATAGCGGCATTCCTGTGCCTGCCAGAGGCAGTCCATGCGCAGAGCCTTGTTGGCGGCGCGGTTAATTGCAGCGCCGGTGCAGGTTTTACCGCGTATATCGTAGAATGCATGCGCAGCACATTAGTATCTACGCTGCAATCAGCCGTTCCCACCATTGCATCCGGCCTTCGCTATACCGTAATGGCGGCTATTATTGTGGCCGTACTGTTATACGGCATCATGCTGACAACCGGAAATATCAGGGCGCTTAAGCAGCAAAGCATAATGCTGCTGATTAAAATCGCCGCCGCACTGATTTTTTCCGGTTTTCTCGGCGTTACACTTGGGGGGCTGGTTCCATACATACTGGGCGATTCCAGCCTTGGCATCACCGGCTTCATTGATTACATGACCAGCGCCGTACTAGGCTACACCGCTACTCCGACGCAAATTGCCCTGGAACAGGCAGGATGTCCTGTTTTTTCGGGTGCGCAGCTCGCCAGCAACGTATGGTTTCGCATCGATTGCGTTATTTACCAGCTGATCGGGTCCGTAAGTCAGGGAGGCCAGCCTCTTAATTCCGGCATTCTTGGCTTCCTCATGGCCTGCATCTTTTCTCCGCCAATCGGTTTCTCGGTGTTTTTATTCGGCGTGGCTTTCCTTTGGATTTTGCTGCTGGCATGCGCCCGGGCGCTCTATACGCTGCTCACCGCCTATATAGCGCTTGCCATCCTGATCCTTTTCTCACCATTGGTAATCCCGCTTATCCTGTTTAGCTTCACCATGCCGATGGTAGATAAATACATCCGCCTTTTTATGGGAGTCATCCTGCAACCGATATTCTTGAGCGCGTATATCGGGCTTTTAATGCTGGTTGCGCAGGAAGCCATTTTCACCGGCAACTTTTCATTCTATAATGCTGTCACCTGCAATCCCGGCTCGTCGATTGGCGATTATGTCGCCGGGAATGGATTTATCATGCAGCGCTCCGATGAGAACGCCATTTTTAACTTCGGCATGAACCTGACCCCGGAAACGTTAAGCCGGCAGATCAAAAGCCCCTATCTTTCCAACACCGGCACCATGGGCAAAGTGAAACAATGGGTTTCCAGCACGGTCAATGAATTAAAGGGGCCCGGGAATATCCAGATTGACGTTCCGACCGACATGATACGCTGGGATTTGCTGGCCTATTACTGCGGAGCTACGTCTGCATCCCAAGTTGCAGCCTATTATATCAATATCATCGCCTCGTTATTCATCGCGCTTACCATCGCCTATATCTTTTATACCATGCTGAGCGTGGTGCCTTACCTAAGCGCGGAAGTGGCGGGAGGTGTGATGTCCGTTCCCGGATTCGGCGCGCTTGGCAGCCGGCTGAATCCTGAATCCATGGCAAAAGGATTTCAGGGCACATTCAGTAAAGTATTCAGTTCCAACCAGGGAAAGTCCGGCTGATGCGCATCCACTCCCGCATAATATGGATATGCCTGACTGCTGTGATCGGCAGCCTGCTGGCCTTCCCTGCCAGTGCCCAGATCACTATAGACAATTGCTCCTCTGCACAACCGTGGATGATTTCAACCCGCATGGTGGAGTGCATCTATAACCAGCTACTTATCGTCACCGGCAACATGATGACCGCCATCAGCCTGGCCATGCTGCCGATTACCGCTACGCTATTTCTCCTAGCCTTCATGTTCACCGGCGCGCGCATTCTGATGGGAGTAGATGACTTAAAAAAAGAAACATTCAGCTTTGTGCTACGCTTTGCAGTCGTCGTGTTTTTCATTGCCAACCTGCCGCCGCAAGGCCCAAACTTTCCTAATTCCTATGAATTCGGAAAAGCGCCTTTTGCCATTACCACCAGCGCCATCAAAATCGTCAGCGCCAACCTGACCAGTTCCCCCACCTGGGCGCCGTGGGAGATGATCGATACCTGCATCGGCTATATTTTCGGGTTTGGCCCCGGTATGGACCTCACCGGTTATGTACCCGCACGAGGACTGATCGGGCTGATCGGCATGTCTTCCACCGCGGGATTAATCGGCCTGCTGAATTTCATCATGGGGTTCATTAGCATTATATCGATTATTTATTTCGGGCTTCGCGCCGTGTTCAGCTATCTGGCCGCGCTTATCATGATCGGCTACATGATGGTGATATCGTCGTTATTCGTGCCGCTGGCCATTTTTCATTATACGTCCGAGCGCATCACCAAAAAGGCAATAGACCTTACCATCGCCGGAATAATCAACCCGGTCGTCGTATGGGCGTTCCTGGCCATCTTTTTGCCGCTCATCCAGAATATCATCAATCAGTTTTACGGCATGACATTCGGCGGACCGCCCGGCGGCGTGGATTTCAGCCCATACTGGCGCTCGGGCGGTTCAATGTTCAGCTGGCAGGTGCCGATCGACCCCATGGTCTGGAGCAGCTTCAATGCGCAAATGGCTGATCCTAGTCTTGGCAACCAAGCAAATACCGGCATTTCCGCCACGCAAAGCTTTATGAATCCCAGCATGTCCAGCGCCATGGACCTGGGAGGGATGAGCCTTAACGGCGTCGATCTCGGCCCGCAGCAGGTGCAGAGATTCCAGAATATGATCCTGAACTCGCTCGCCTTGACGATTATTGCCTACCTGATGCTGATGCTGCTGGACGCCGTTCCGCAAATCGCAGACGGTATCGCCAGGGTCTCAACCGGGCTTGTCTATCAGGGCCTGCCGTTTGCACAGGAAATTAAACAAGCCCTTTCCAAGGTCAGGGCTGCCATGGGGTCAGCATGAAAAACATGATATCCGCACGCCTATCCAGTTTGGCCGCTTGCGCGCTGCTTGCGGTCATTCTGACCTTTATTGCAACAGGGCAGGCACTGGCGCAAAGCATCGTCCCTGCGGGCACCTGCACCTGGGATGGAGCATTCACCGTTTCGCAATTCCATATCATCGGCATCATCACCGACCAGATTTCATGCGTATTGTTCGGCCCCACCTATCCCAACGGAAATATGTTCTCCGGAACCATGACCTGCAACCCGACCGATACCGTCACCCATATGCTGTTCAGCTCCATCGCCGATTCCACTGGTCCGGGAAGCTTTAACTTTGTGCTGCGCGCCGCGCTCCTGGTGTATGTATTGATGTACGGGATTTCCTTTACCGTCGGCATCGTGCAGCTGACGTTGAGCGATTTTATTATACGCATAGCGAAATTCGCCGCTATCATCGCGCTGGCGACTCCCGGCAGCTGGGTATTCTTCAGCGGCACCTTCGGGCGGTTTTTCGTGGGCGGCATGAACGATCTGATCACCCTCGTCACCGGCGGCAATTCTCCTTTCAGCAAGCTCGACGAAGCCATCAGCTGGGCGCTCTCCGCCCGCACATTTGTCACCATGATAGGCATGATGTTCAGCGGCCCTTACGGATTGGTTCTGGGACTGCTCATGCTGGCGAGCCTCGGCAGTTTCGTCGGCGCGCTCCTGCAGGCCATCTGGATTTACCTGATGGCGCTGGTGATGATGGCCTTCCTGCTCGGCATGGGGCCGATTTTCATCGCCTGCGCTTTATTCAGCAAAACACGCCACCTGTTCGACGGCTGGATCAACCAGCTGATTAACGCGATGCTGCAGCCGGTCTTCCTGTTCACCTTCTTCTCATTCTTCGTACAGCTTGTCTTCAGCGCATTGCAGAATATTTTGAGGGTGGATATTTGCTATATGCCGAGCCAGGGCCTTTTCCGCGGCACGCAGACGGACATGGTCATGCCGCGCCCGGCCTTCAACCCGCGCACCGGCGTATATGGCGAGCCGTATGGCGGCCCGATAGGCTGGGCCGATCCGTTTCCTTTCAGCGTGTTCGATATCCTTGCATTCGCATTCCTGACTAAGCTGACCAAGGATTTCAATGGCATGGTACTGAATATCGCGCGTGAAATCGCCTCCGCGAGCACCAGCCTGAATATGAGCAGCTCCTTAAGCAACGCGATGAACCCGGGCAAAGTGTTTGCTGACCGCGCCCAACTGGCAGCAGAAGCCGCCACCGGCCGCATCACCAATGCATCCCGCAATACCCGTAATACCACCGCAGAGGCGCGTGATCGCGTCCCAGGCGCAGGCGGGGGACGGCGCAGTTAAAGGAATGCGCATGATCTCAGGCCCGCCGCCAACCTTACGCTACTAAAACTTCCTTACATGGTTGGTGCTGACCGGGCGGATGGCAATCAGCATCACGCCGCAGATCATGCTTTCCTGCTCCGGATCAAGAATGATCGGCTCGTATTTCGGGTTGTCGGCTTTCAGCCAGATGCGGTTAGGTTCCTTCATCAGGCGCTTTAACGTCAAATCCCCGTCGATCCATGCCAGCACCACGTCGCCGTGCTTGGGCTCGATGGCAGTGTCGATCATCGCCAGATCGCCGGCGGCGACGGTGGGCTGCATGCTGTTACCCTGCACCGGATGGAAATAGGTAGCGGCAGGATGCCGGATCAGTTCATTCATATTGAAAGTTTCCTGCACCTCATCAGAGGCCGGCTGCGGCGCTCCCATCGGCACGCGCATGGCGAACATCGGCAGGCTGAAGCCTTTATGCTCAATGTATTTCATCACATCCGCATACATGCTAAGCGGGATACGCACCGGCTTGGTCTCCTCGCCATACCTGCCGCTTCCCTGCGGCCTCCCGCTCCCTGCCCGCGCGCCGCCGCGCGGCTTGAGCGTCGTCACCACCGCGGATTTCCGCCGCGCGCGCACCGGGCTTTTCCTGCCTGCCGCTTTGCCTTTATTCATATGCACCTCACCTGCTTGATTATCGAACATCAATCAAACATGATATGGACATCACTTGGCAAGTGGAAAATGAGGACGCTGTAATATTACCCGCAGAATCAGGATAATATAACTTCTATATGTGTGCGATTTTCAAAGTATGTACTCGCCTGGTAGGTTAGCTAATAAAGTGGGGAATGGTCGGACAGAGTAAACACATTTAGAACCTGTCCGGAAATGAGATTATTGATTTTACGGTTACTTATCCCGTCAATCATGAAACCGGCTAAGTTCAAATTCATTTCCAAACGGGTCGCGCATCACAGCCGATAGTAACTTGGGGTTGTTTCTGCCATCTTCGATCATAATGGCACCCAATTCGATGGCGCGTTTAACATATGCATCTAATTGCGCATCTTCAAATTCAAACACGGGAACACAATTTGCGCCTTAAGTATCTTCATCTAGTTTTACAAAACCAAGCCGAATATTGCCACACCATATTTCTTTCCAATCCTCAAAGCCCTTATGGGGATCGACCTGAAGTAATTTACTCCAGAAATTGCAAAGAGCGGCAATGTCGTTTGATTTGAAGTAAATGGTACGGATTTTCATATTAAAAATGCTTCTTTGCAAAGGCTCTTCCAGAACCAGATTTTAAATATCTCTCGAAGGCATGTGCTTTTTGGTGATTCTCAAAAGCAAAGTAGTTTTTGAGTTTCCAAGGTTTATATTTAGCTGTGTGAAACACCTCGCCAGCATTATGCTGTTTCAGCCTGAATTTCAAATCTTCGGTGATTCCGACGTAGAAACGTCCAGGTTCAAGCAGGCTTTCAAGTATGTAAACATATAGCATATGTTGCTTCAGTCCGCCTTCGCCCAAGTGGGCTACGGCGCGACAGCCTCCGCTTATCTGCTCCCTTCGTCTCAACTCGCCTATGGCTCGCCGAGCCGAAGCTCGCAGAGCGTAGGCTGGTCGGAGTGAAAGGATTTGAACCTTCGGCCCCTGCGTCCCGAACGCAGTGCTCTACCGGGCTGAGCTACACTCCGACAATAAGGCAGGCCATGTGTATAATCTCCCGGGAAGCCCTGCGCAACCGGAATTGCGGATTTCTTTGCTCTTCAGCGCAAAAAATCAGCCCCCTGAGAAGGTTTCTGTTGCAGATATTGCATACAATGGTCAACAATTTCCGCTGTTTTCCCTTCCTTTTCCTCGTGAATAAGAGCGCTGTGCTGAAGCGCATCATGCACGATTCCTACCAATACCTGCTCTATCTGCTCACGTGCTGATTCGCTGCGAATGGGCAATGTATAAAGGCCCATCATGATTTTCGCCTTCGCCAACGCCGCGTTTAGCGCGTCAGCAGGTACGCGCACGTCCTCATCTGCAAAGGCTTTTTTCAACACATCGATCACGCCCTTGTTATCACCCCTTGACTGCTTAAATTGCCTGGCTGCTCCCATTTTGGGGCGAGAAGGCGGAGTATGTATTTCACGAGCGCGCTGCATAATGACGTCCGCAAAGGAATGAAACCGCCCCTCTTCCCTCAATTTATTAAAATCCTGATTGAGATGCCCGGCAAGCGTTCGTACCACGTGCGTGGCCTTATCATATGACGCATCATCACGCAGATGAAAAATCGCCTTACCGGGCGGGTAATCTGCTCCGGAAGATAAACCGCTTTGTTGCCGAAGCGCAGAAAAAATCAACTTATAAAGAGGATCAAGGTAGGAAAGATTTTCAGGCTTATATCGCTCATCCGATATAGGCTCTATCAGCAAGGCAGGCCTGCTTTGCCAATCCTTCTGCAAGGAGCAGCGGTAAGGATACTCGAAAATATGGATGATTTCGTTTTTTTCTTCCGGCGGCATTTTCACCCTTTCACACAAGAGTAAATTTTAATACATCCGTTCCACGCAAAAGTCGATAATTTCCGCCATTGCTGATTTTTCTTCTGATTCTGCAAATGGTTGCAGCGCCAAGCGCGCCTGGGAGCAATATTCCCGGGCCAGGGTGAAGGTCTGCTCCAGCGCGCGGTGCTTCTGCATCAGCATAATGGCACGCTGCAAGTCCCCTTCCCGCTGCTCATGCTCGGCGATCACGCGTTGCCAGAAGGTTTTTTCCTGCGCGTCCGCTTCGGCGTAGGCGAAGATAACCGGCAGCGTCAGCTTGCCTTCGCGGAAATCGTCGCCGACGGTTTTGCCGAGCGTTTTAGCGTCGGCGGCGTAATCCAGCGCGTCATCCACCAGCTGGAACGCCACACCAACCGCCTGTCCGTAGGCGCGCAGCGGCTGTTCGTAATGCGGCTTGTCCGACACCACCGCGCCCAGCTCGCAGGCGGCGGCAAAAAGCGCCGCCGTCTTGGCGGAGATCACTTCCAGGTGCTGCTCCACGCCGGTAGCCAGCTCGCCTTCCGTCATCAGCTGCAGCACCTCGCCTTTCGAGATAATGGCGGCGGCAGCGGAGAGGATATCCAGCACGCGCAGGGATTGATCGGCCACCATCAGGCGGAACGCCTGGCTGAGCAGGAAATCCCCCACCAGTACGCTTGCCTTGTTGCCCCATACTTCATTGGCGGTGGCAAGGCCGCGGCGCAGCTTGCTTTCATCCACCACGTCGTCATGCAGGAGCGTGGCGGTATGGATGAATTCCACCGCAGCCGCGAGACCGATATGGCGCTCGCCGCGATAGCCGCACAGGCGCGAGGAAAGCAGCGTCAGCAGCGGGCGCAGGCGTTTGCCGCCAGAGGCGATGATATGGCTAGCGACATCCCGAATTAGCGGGATTTCGGCGGATACCCGGTTCAGGATTAGCGCGTCCACGGCTTTCAGGTCGGCATCCATCAGCGCCAGCGCGTGCGCAATGCCGCCGGGGTTCCGGACAGGCGCGGAAGCAGCAATGGAAGAAGGTAGGGTCATGCCGCGTATCCGCTTAGAAATAATACCAGATGGCGCGCTTGAGGAAATCGAGCAGCAAAATCAGGATCACCGGCGAAATATCGATGCCGCCCAAATCCGGCAGCACGCGGCGGATGGGCCGCAGCGCCGGCTCCACCAGGCGCGACAGCGCGTATTCGATCTTGCGCACCAGCGGCTGGTAGGCGTTGACGATTTTAAAGTAAATCAATATCCCCAGCACCACCCAGGCGAACAGGATCATGCTGTAAATCTGGATGATTTCGGAGACAAGATAGATAAACGGGTTCATACGGGCATGCCAATCAATTCCAGCGTTCTTTCTGGCATGAAGTCGCCGTTCGCACAACCGTTATGACCGCCTGTATATGTTGCTTTCCTGCAACATAGGGCAAAAAAACCGTTTGCTCCCCTTATGCGTCCGTCAATACCGCTTCACCCGCCCCGCTTAAGGAAAGCATCTTGCGGATCGGCGCCAGGTCCAGTTGCGTCAGGTACATGCGGATGCCTTCATATTCTTCCCGGTCCGGCAGCGGAACATCCATGCGCACCTTGCAGGCAATATTGCGCTTGGCAAAAATCTGGCGGTTATTGCGCGTTTGCAGCATGGGGGCGATCCAGAACAGGTAATCCACCCCGCGCATGGCGCAATGCTCGCTGATCAGGCGGCAGATTTCGGAAGAAATTTCCCGAGCGCGGAAATCCGGCCCCACCGCCACACGCGAGCATTCGGCATAGGTTTTATTCTTTAAGTCCAGTTCCTTGCCAAGTATATCCATTAACCGGAAATCAGCGCCTTCCATCGGCAGCGCCACGGGAAGTTCAGGCGTGGAATAAGTCACCCGCGCGCCGGCCACGCACTGCTTGCCAACGCGGGCGACCAGCGTATCGCCGATCAGATCGTAACGGTCGGCGACTCCGGAGAAATGATGCAGCCCCCACACGCTGATGAACATTTCCTCGCGCAGGCGGAAATACTGGTGTAGAAGCCCCTCGTCGCGCGTGAATTCATATTCAACAACGTTGGATTTGGGCTCCGATGCATAGCGGCGGCGAAGGCGCGCATCGTCCTTGTCGCGCAATACCGGATGATCGCGCGCGTAATCGGCAGCAAACAATAATTCATTTGGTAATACAACATCCTGCATAGCCACCCCCTTTGATCACTCCTATATTGCGTACGCAAAAAAGCGAACATCCCGCCGACATAAGTTAAAAAATAATTAAATATTTTTTTATTATTAATTGTTTTTTAATCATTGACCAGCCATTTGCAACTCTTTTCTGAGTGATTAACTATATTTAGCATGTTAATCATCAAAAAAAGGCAACCGCTGGTTGAAACTTCAGGTTGTATGGGAAAAATATTCCTATGTCCAAGCATAATAGCAGCCTCGTAAAAACGCCGCAATATTTATTACGGCAGCTAACCCTTTTTTAATGCGCAGCGTTTATAACTCGCTCAAAGTCTTGTAAAAAGCGAGAATGCTATGACGCATATCGGTTATCTGAAACGTTCTACGCTGCTGACGCCGCTGCTGTTTGCTTTTCTATCGCCCGCTCAGGCAAACGACGGAAGCGCGGCGAACGATATCAACCCTAACGAGCTGCTCTCGCTGTCGCTGGAACAGCTGACGAACGTGGAGGTGACTTCGGTTTCCAAGAAATCCGAGAAAGCCATTGAAGCCGCCGCCGCTATCTTCGTCATCTCGCAGGAAGATATACGCCGCTCCGGCGCCACCTCGGTTCCGGAACTGCTGCGCATGGCGCCGGGCGTCAATGTCGCGCAGGGCAGCTCGCATGATTGGGCGGTATCGGTGCGCGGCTTCAACAGCCAGTTCGCAAATAAACTCCTGGTACTGATCGACGGGCGCACCATCTACACCCCGCTTTTCTCCGGCGTCTGGTGGGACGTGCAGGACGTGATGCTGGGCGATATCGAACGCATCGAAGTCATCCGCGGCCCCGGCGCAACGCTGTGGGGCGCGAACGCGGTGAACGGCGTGATCAATATCATCACCAAAAAAGCCTCCGACACGCAAGGCACCTACCTGCAGGCGCTGGCCGGCAATCAGGAGCGATTGATTACTTCAGCGCGTTACGGCGGCAAGACGGAAAACGCCTATTACCGCTCCTACGCCAAATACAGCAATCATGATGAAACGCGCACACTCAGCAATCTGGGCGCGGGCGATGAATGGCACAACACCCAAGCCGGCTTCCGCGCCGATATCACGCCAACGCAGGACGACAGCATCACCGTGCAGGGCGATGCGTACAGCCTTCGCGAAAATACCAGCTTCACCTTTCCCACGCTCACCCCCTTCCCCTCTACCCGCATCCATGACCACGCCATGGCCAGCGGCGGCAACGTGCTGATGCGCTGGAACCGCACGTTCAGCAAGGACTCCGCCACCACGCTGCAGATGTATGTCGATAACACGCACCGCAGCCGCGCCTATTACCGCGATGAAATCAACACGCTCGACCTGGACTTCCAGCACACCTGGAAACCGGCGGAACGGCATGAAGTGGTCTGGGGAGCGGGATACCGGCTGACAGCGAATGACCTCACCGCCACGCCCTACTATTTCCTCACGCCCGAGAGCCGCAACGACAATCTCTTCAATGCCTTCGTGCAGGATAAATACGCCCTTATCCAGGACTCGGTGTTCCTGACGCTCGGTTCCAAATTCGAGCATAACGATTACACCGGTTTCGAATACCAGCCGAGCGCGCGCCTGAGCTGGCTGGTGGACGACCGGCAGACACTCTGGACCTCGGTTGCGCGCGCCGTGCGCACTCCCAACCGCTCGATGGACGACGCCACCTTCGTGGTGGGCACCACCACCACCGGCTTAGGCCCGACGCTGGTGCTGAATCAGGGCGATCGCGCCGCCAAGTCCGAGCGCCTGATTGCCTATGAAGCCGGCTACCGCATTCAGCCGACCAATAAAACCAATTTCGACCTGGCGGTATTCTATAACGACTATGACAATCTGATCACCAACCGCACCGGCACGCTGGCGCTGCGCACCATCAACGGCGAATCAGTCCCCACCATTCCGCTTTATCCCACCAACGGCGGCAAGGGCACGTCCTGGGGCGGCGAGCTGTCGGCCAGCTGGAAAGTCACCGACCAGTGGGAACTGGCCACTGCTTACAGCCTGCTGAAAACAAACCTGAGCGGCGGCAACGCCACCTTCGTCACCGGCGCCGGCAAATCGCCGCAACAGCAATATAATCTCCGCTCCACCTGGCTGATGGCACGCAACTGGGAACTGGATAACGCGCTCTATTACACCGATCAGCTCCCCGGCCTGCGCATCGGCGATTATCTGCGCTTCGACTCACGCATCGCCTGGAAACCGGTTGACGGCATGGAACTCAGTCTGGTAGGCCAGAACCTGCTGGATAACCAGCACCCGGAATTCTCTGGATTCGTCTACCAGAGCGCCACGCAAGTGGGCCGCAGTGTGTACGGCAACGTTACTTTACGCTTTTAGGAGCCCTCCGTGAAACGGTTCCGGACATGGATAGGGCTGCTCGCTGGCCTGATGCTCGCCGCTTCTCCGCTTCGCGCGGATGACGCCGCGAAGGAGTATTACGTCAAGGCGGCGTTCATCTATAACTTCATCAAATTTACCGAATGGCCGGGCGAGAAAGCCATCGGCCTGCAAAGCGGCATCAATGTCTGCACACTGGGCGGCGACCCGTTCGGCAAGGCGGCATCCGTCTTCACCGCCGCCTCCACCGACAAGCTGGCCATCCACTTGGTAGAAATCGGCGGCGCCGCGCAGGCGAAAAACCAGTGCCATATCGTCTTCCTTACGCACCAGCGGGAAAGCACCTTGAGCGATGATCTGCGCGAACTGAGAAGCTCCCCCGTGCTTACCGTGAGCGACATCAGTGATTTCGCCGGCAAGGGCGGAGTGATCGGGTTCGTGATGCAGGACGGTAAAATCAAAATTATCGTCAACACCAAAGCAGCGGAGGCGGCGGGACTCAGGCTCGATGCGCAGTTGCTTGAAATCGCCCTGTCGGTGATACACTGAGGAGGATGGCATGACGCTCTCCCACCTCTCCATCCGCCAACGCTTAATCGGGGTGATCATGCTGGTGAGCGGCATCTCCATCCTGCTGACCACTATCACCATCTCTATCTTAAGCGTCTTCAATCTGGAGCAGGGACTGCGCGACGAACTGCAGGTCTCCGCTTCCATCGTCGGCGACCGCAATACGGCGGCGCTGGTCTTTAATGACGACAAGCTCGCCGACAATAATCTGCGCGTCTTCAGCGTGAAGCAGAGCATATTGCGCGCCTGCCTGTATAACGCCGCCGGGCAGGTATTCGCCCGCTACCCCAATGAGCAGGGCCGCATCGCCGATTGCCCGGACAGCATGCGCCCGCGGCTGGTCTCCGGCCAGGAACGCGTGGAAGTCATGCAGCCGATTTATCGCATGGGCGACCAGATCGGCTCTATTTATATCGAATCCACCAAGGAAGAAATCGAAGCCTATATCCGTAAGCAGTCGAGCGTTATCTTTGCCATCGGCATCACCGCGCTGCTGATTTCCTACCTGATGGCTGTCCGCCTGCAGCGCGGCATTTCGCAGCCGGTGCTGAGCCTGGCCGAAACCGCCCGCGAAGTCTCGCTTAACAAGGATTATTCCATCCGCGCCTCGCCCTTCGGCGATACCTTGCAACCCCCCGGCTCACGCAACGAGCTGGTGGTGCTGACCGACGCTTTCAACGGCATGCTTCAGGAAATCGGCGAGCGCGATACGCAGCTCAAGCGCCAGAATGTGGAGCTGGAGCGCGCGCGCGACATCGCCGAATCGGCCAACCGCGCCAAGTCGCAGTTCCTTGCCAATATCAGCCATGAGCTGCGCACGCCGCTGAACGCCATCATCGGCTTTTCGTCCATTTTGATGAACCAGCTGTTCGGCTCGCTCGGCGACCAGAAATACCTCGAATACGCACGCGACATCAACGAATCCGGCAGCCATCTGCTCGACATCATCAACGACATCCTCGACCTCTCCAAGGCCGAAGCGGGCAAGCTCACGCTGAATTTTGAAGAAGTCTACGTCCAGAAAGCCATCAATAAATGCGTGACGCTGATGCAGGACCGCGCCGAGAAGGGCAAGGTGACCATCACAAGCCATGTGCCCAAAACGCTGCCCACTCTGGTTGCCGACCGCCTGCGCTTTATCCAGATCGTCCTGAATATTCTCTCCAACGCCGTCAAATTCACCGAAGAAGGCGGGAAAGTGGACATCACCGTCTCCACTCGCAGCATTGAAGACGAGATCACGCATTTCATCGTGCAGGTCAAGGATACCGGCATCGGCATGAGCCGCGAGGATATTGACAAGGCGTTCCAGAGCTTCGGCCAAGTCGATAGCGGGCTCAACCGCCGTTATGAAGGCACCGGCCTGGGCCTGCCGCTGACCAAGAAGCTGATCGAGCTGCATCATGGCACCATCGAAATCGACAGTGAGCTGGCCGTCGGCACCACCGTCACCCTCACCTTCCCCGCTATCCCGCAAGGCGACATGCCGACGCCGTAATCCACCGTCGTCCTCGGCGGCCCATAGGGCCGTCCGGGGACCCATCCATCGGTTGATGCACGCGGAGAGATGGGTCCCCGGACAGCGCGATGCGCTGCCGAGGACGACAGAGTTTAAGCTCCTGCAACCCCACACAAACCTTAACATTAATCTAAATTTAACCGCCACGGCTTATACTACGGGCATCACTGGAAAATCCCGGAGCCTGCCGTCATGAAGCATACCTATATCGAAACCATCCTGCTGATCGAGCGGCTGCACCGCCGCTTCCTGGATGTCATTAAAACCGAGCTGGACCGCCTGCGCATCGACGACATCAACAACGTCCAGACCCTGATCCTTTATAATATCAGCACCGAGCAGCTGACCATCGGCGAACTTACCCAGCGTGGCTATTACCTCGGCTCCAACGTGTCCTATAACGTGAAAAAACTGGTGGAAAACGCCTACCTCGTGCAGGAGCGCGCCCCGCACGACAAGCGCTCCACCCGTATCAAGCTCTCAGAAAAAGGCCTGTTCCTTTGCCAGAAGATCGATGAACTGTACCAGCGCAACGTAGAAGCCCTGAAATCCGGCGAGCCCTCGCTCACCACCCTCTCCACTACCAACCAGACGCTTTTGCAGCTGGAGCGCTTCTGGACGGATTACATCAACCAGACTTTCAAGGGAAAATAAAGGCTTAGCAGCCTATCCCATTGTCATAGAAGCTTCATGTGACTTCTAAAGGCATCGTTTGTAAGGTAATAGAATATATATGCTATTGCCAGCGGAGCAACCATGCGAGGCGACTCGCCGAAACCCATCATCCTGATCAGCGCCGGAAAGACGGATTCAAAGTCCGTCGCCGCCATCATGGCATCCATGCGCAGCCTCGGCGCGGAGCCGATGCTGATCGCCAATCACCTTGAGCGCCTGCAGGGAATGGATGTGGAAGCCATCCGTTTGCAGGCGCGCGCCGATATCGCCAAGGCCGATGCCGTGATCCTCATGGGCAATAACAGCGACATCGACCCTGCGGATTACCATGCCGCCCGCCACCCAAAAACAATTTCCGAAGCGGATACACCGGAAGGCTGGGTGCGCGCGGCCTATGAATATATTCTAACCGGCGCAGCACTGGAGCAGAAAAAACCTTTCCTCGGCATTTGCGGCGGCATGCAGCGCCTGGCGGTATTGACCGGCGGTACGCTGGCGCAGCACGTGCCCGACCTGCTCGAAAAACGCGCGGACGGCAGGGAAGATAACCGCCACAGCCAGCCCGTTGACCTGATCGCCCCCTATATCCCAGTGGAATATATCTCCATCGCCGAAGGCAGCACGCTGGCAGCCATCAGCCAGGGCGCGCGCGGGCTGTTCGTCCCCGCTACCCCGCCGGGACTACCGAAGCATCCGGTGTTCATGGATAACAGCATGCATCACCAGAGCGTGGCATCATTGAAGAATGATTCAGGCCTACGTTTCTGCGCCAGCTCGCTGGAGCCTGACCAGCCGGAGAAATACCTGGTGTGCGAAGCCATCGAAGCCGATCCTAACGGCAGATACGGCAATCAGTTCGTCATGGGCGTGCAATGGCACCCGGAATTCGGCGCGAGCGACGTCTCTGCCAATCTGCTGCGGCATTTCGTGGACACTTCGCGCCAACAGGCGCAATCTGCCCAGCGCAGCAATGATAGCATCCCGATGGCCGAAACACTTGCCAGCATTGAAGCCGATAAACGAAAAGCTCTGTCAGATACCTATACGCTTCCGCCCGACAGCTGGGCCGCGCGCATTCTAAAGCAAAAAGAAAGAGCCGCTGTGCGCAGCGCTGCTTGAACGTAAACGCCTAGTCTTCCACGTCTACATTTTCTTCAACGAAGGACAGCCCGGCTTCCCCGGCGTCTTCCTCGCCAGCAATGTGTTGTCGGGCATCCTCGAAGGCTTCTTCGATCTCGTTCTCCTGCCCGGCATGCGCCACGGCTTTGCGCTCCGGCTCGGCACCTTTGCGACGGGAGAAGCTGTTGATGGCATCTTCCTTCAGCCCGTCCAGCGGCACGGTGAGATCGGCGATTTCACGCAAGGACACCACGGCGTCCTTGTCGTTGTCGCGCGGCAGGGTCAGCGGGTTGCCGGAAGCGATCTGCTTGGCGCGCTGGGCGGCCAGCAGCACCAGCTCAAAACGGTTGGGAACATGCACGATGCAGTCTTCAACGGTAACGCGCGCCATGAAAAACTCCTGAAAACGATAGTGGTTTATGCTTGAAAGATGGCCTTAATAATGGTTTTCTGCCGTAAACACAATGTTTTTATCATACGTTAGCATAGTGGATAAGCACTTCCAAAGCGTTACACTGCCCCGCGCGGCAGAGGAAATATATGGCCGAACTACATAATTTACTGGAATCCAAGGATAAAAAACTCCGCAAACCGGAATGGATACGCGTCAAGGCCCCTGTCTCGCGCGAATTCCAGTCCACCCGCGACGTGATTCACCAGCTGAAGCTCAACACTGTCTGCGAGGAAGCCGCCTGCCCCAATATCGGCGAATGCTGGAGCCAAAAGCACGCTACCGTGATGATCATGGGCGACACCTGCACCCGCGCCTGCGCCTTCTGCAACGTCAAAACCGGCGTCCCCGGTGCGCTCAACCCGCACGAGCCGGACAATCTCGCCGAAGCGGTGGCCAAGCTCGCCCTGCACCATGTCGTCATCACCTCCGTGGACCGGGACGATCTGGACGACGGCGGCGCGGCCCATTTCGCCGCCTGCATCACCCGCATCCGCGAGCGCTCGCCCGCCACCACCATCGAAGTGCTGACGCCGGATTTCCTGCGCAAGGAAAAGGTGATCGCCACCGTCGTGCAGGCGCGCCCGGACGTCTATAACCACAATATCGAAACCGTGCCGAGGCTCTATAAAACCATCCGCCCCGGCGCGCGCTATTTCAACTCCCTGCATTTGCTCAAAACCGTGAAGGAGCAGGACCCGTCCATCTTCACCAAATCCGGCATCATGGTGGGATTAGGCGAAGAAAAAGACGAAGTACTGCAGGTGATGGACGATCTTCGCGCTGCCGACGTGGATTTCATGACCATCGGCCAGTACCTCCAGCCCACCCCGGCGCATGCGCCGGTGGAGCGCTATGTCACCCCCGATGAATTCGACTTCTACGCCCGCCAGGCCCGCGCCAAAGGCTTCCTGATGGTCGCCAGCAGCCCGCTGACGCGCTCGTCCTA
>CAYPEF010000010.1:0-35040 GCA_964409675.1 uncultured Rickettsiales bacterium
TTGCTTCTGCATAAATACCGAAAAAAGCTTGAGAATTACACCATTGCCAGCGTAGAATAGCGTTTATTCGGTCATGGGATGTGCGATGGAACAGATTCGGATTGCCTGTGTGGCGGATCATACGCCCAAGGCGCAGGCGGCATTAAAGGAGCTGCAGGCGCGCTACCCGCTGGTGGCCTTGGGAACGCGCAAATCGGCGCCGCATGTGCTGGTGGTCCTGGGCGGGGACGGGTTCATGCTGCAGAACCTGCACCGATGCTATAAGCGCAAGATTTCCCTTTATGGCATGAATTGCGGCACGGTCGGCTTCCTGATGAATGATTACAGCCCCGATCAACTGCTGGAGCGGGTGCAGGCGGCGCGGGCGGCGACGCTCTATCCGCTGCATATGTATGCCAAGCGGGTTACGGGTAAGGTAGCGCATGCTATTGCATTCAATGAAGTGTCGCTGTTTCGTGAGGGGCGGCAGGCGGCGAAGATTCGCGTCACCGTCGATCATGTGGTGCGCCTGCAGGAGATGATCTGCGACGGAGTACTGGTGGCGACTGCCGCCGGCAGCACCGCCTATAATTTCTCCGCCGGCGGGCCGATCATTCCCTTCGGAGCGAATGTGATTGCGCTGACGCCGCTGGTGCCGTTCCGTCCCCGGCGCTGGCGCGGGGCTTTGCTGCCGCACAGCTCGACAGTGAATTTCGATATTCTGGAGCCGAAGAAGCGGCCGGTCAGTGCGGTGGCTGACTTCACGGAAATCCGGGATGTTGCGGCGGTAGCGATCAGCGAGCAGCGTAAATATGGCTCCATCCTGCTCTTCGACCCCGAGCGCAATCTGGAGGAGCGGACGATCAAGGAGCAATTTACCTACGAGTAGGTGAAACGGATACAACTGATACTGTACTAAAGCGTTTTGTTGTGATATAGCTTGCGGTAGGGGTAAAGGACCTCATCTTTTTCTTTTTGATTGCCTTTTGATACAAGCTGGTTTAGAAGCGGCGCACTGTCACGCTTGCGCTTTGCGTGTGCGCGGCGGTGCTTATGCAGGCATAACACCAGAGTTCCACCCGGTTCGGGACCGAGGCAAAGCTGCCGTATGAAGCGTGATTCATTCTATCTATGGAGTAGTAGCATGGCCACCGGTACGGTCAAATGGTTCAATCCCACCAAACGGTTTGGTTTCATTAAGCCCGATCAAGGAAACGGCGATGTTTTTGTGCATATGTCGGCATTGGAGCAGGCAGGTCTTGCCATGCTCGATGACGGTCAGCGCGTCAGCTATGAGCTGGAAGATCGCAACGGAAAAGTTTCCGCCGTCAATCTCAAGTTGCTGGACGCCGCATAACGCGGACACATTTTTGATGCGGGATTGCGCGCCTGCTTTGACTTTCGCGCATTTATCCCGTATGACACCTGACTGCATGCCGGGCCGGATCATCCTTGGGATATTCCGGCTCAGCTGTTTTTACTCCACTTTTTCAATTCGGTATCCATGACGCATCTTCGTAATATCGCCATCATCGCGCATGTCGATCACGGCAAAACCACCCTTATCGACACCATGCTGCGCCAGAGCGGTTCGTTCCGCGCCAACCAGGAAGTGGCGGAGCGCGTAATGGATTCCAACGATCTGGAGCGCGAGCGCGGCATTACCATTCTTGCCAAATGCACTTCCGTGCAGCGCGGGGATCTGCGCATCAATATCGTCGATACGCCTGGCCACGCCGATTTCGGCGGTGAGGTGGAACGCGTGCTCTCCATGGTAGATGGGGTGCTGCTGCTGGTGGATGCCGCCGAAGGCGCGCTGCCGCAGACAAAGTTCGTGCTCTCCAAGGCGCTGGCGCTGGGACTGCGCCCGATTGTGGTGATCAATAAAATCGACCGCTCCGACGCGCGGCCTGACGTGGTAGTGAATGAGGTGTTTGATTTATTCGCGGCTCTTGACGCCAGCGAGGAACAGCTGGATTTTCCGGTAATGTATGCCTCCGGGCGCAACGGCTGGGCGGTGGCGTCGCTGGACGGCGAGCGCACAAGCCTTGACCCGCTGTTCGACCTGATCGAGGCGCATGTGCCGCCGCCGGATGTGGACGTGGATGCGCCGTTTGCCATGCTGGTAACCATTCTGGATGCTGACCCTTATCTTGGCCGCATCCTCACCGGGCGCATTGCGCAAGGTGTGGCGAAGGTGGGTATGCCGATCCGCGCGCTATCGCTGAACGGGGATGTGATTGAACAGGGCCGCCTAACCAAGCTGCTTGCTTTTGAGGGCATTAAGCGCACGCCGGTGGATTCGGCGGAGGCGGGGGATATCGTCTCCATCGCGGGGCTGGAAAAAGCGTCAGTGGCGGATACGATTGCCGATATCTCGCTCTCTTCCGCACTACCGTCCACGCCGATTGACCCGCCAACCATGGCGATCACCATCAGCGTCAATGATTCTCCGCTGGCAGGGCAGGAGGGCACGAAACTCACCTCGCGCATGCTGCGCGACCGCCTGTTCAAGGAAGCCGAAAGCAATGTTGCCATCCGTGTGACTGAAGCCGACAGCAAGGATGCGTTCGAAGTGGCCGGGCGCGGTGAATTGCAGCTTCGCGTGCTGATCGAGACGATGCGCCGCGAAGGATTTGAATTATCCGTGTCGCGCCCGCGCGTGCTGTTGCGCGAAGATGAGGCAGGTGGCCTGACGGAGCCGGTCGAAGAAGTTGTGATTGATGTCGATGACGAGCATACCGGCGTCGTGGTTGAAAAGCTGAGCCTGCGCAAGGGCGAAATGATCGATATGCGTCCTTCTGGCGGCGGCAAGACGCGCATTGTGTTTTATGTCCCCTCGCGCGGCCTGATCGGCTATCAGGGTGAATTCCTGACCGATACGCGCGGCACCGGGGTAATGAACCGTTTGTTCCATACTTATGCGCCGTATAAAGGCGACATAGCCGGGCGGCGCAATGGCGTGCTGATCGGGATGGATAAGGGCGAGGCGGTTGCCTATGCGATCTGGGGATTGCAGGACCGGGGGATTATGTTTGTCGATCCGGGCGATAAGGTTTATGAGGGCATGCTGATCGGACAGCATAGCAGGGACAATGACTTGGAAGTCAATGTGCTAAAAGCTAAGCAACTGACTAATATTCGCACCACCAGCAAGGACGAAGCCATTCGTCTGGTGCCGCCGCTGAAGATGACGCTGGAGCAGATGATCGCGTATATTGAAGATGACGAGCTGGTGGAGGTTACGCCTAAGTCTTTGAGATTAAGGAAAAAAGTGTTAGATGCGAATGAGCGTAAAAAAGCGGCCCGCGCAGTAAAAAAGATGGCGTAGCTACCTAGTACCTAAGGGCGCATTGAAAAATCAGTGATATGCGGCTATGTTGTAATTTTAGCGCACATCTTGTATTTGATTGAATTTATTGCTCTTTGCCTGGCTTCTATTCGGCGGATTCATTCCTGGTTGCTGCTCGTATGCCGTAAGCTGTCAGCAATGAAAATGTTTGCATAAGAGCGGGATAGAAAAAATAAAGAAAATATATGCACATACGCTGCTTAACCTCTTGATAAGAATTTTATGATAATACACAATTCTGTTTACAAAACGGGCAGGCTTGGCATATAGCTCGTTTACATTTCTATATTTGCCTTGCTGAGGGGACGGTTACTGCTGATGCGCTTTGTCATTCTCATTGTTATCATGGTTGTGGCCGTTGCCGCCGGGTTTCTCACTCTGCAGCTGGCTACAAGCTCCAAGCCTCAGCCTGGCGCCACATCGACAAATTCAGCTAATACGCAGGTTGTTACCACAGATGTACTGGTGGCGCGGATGCCGATTCCGATTGGCACAGTCATTAAGGATGATATGGTAGACCGTCAGCCTTGGCCGCAGCATCTGGTGCTGGAAGGTTTTATTACGGGCGATTCGCCGAATGCGAATATCGTGGGTATGGTGACCCGCACGGAGATGCAGGCGCAGGAACCATTTAATACTGCTAAACTGGCGCGTCCCAATGATTCGAACTATCTCGCGGCCGGCCTGTCCAAAGGATATCGTGCGGTAACGATTGCCGTGGATACCATTAGCGGCGTTGCCGGTTATATATTCCCCGGCGACCGGGTGGATCTGCTGCTGACGCATGGCGTTCCGATTCGCGTAATGCCAACCTCGAAAGCGATTTCCGGCAGCGATAAGGCCATAGTATCTGAAGTCATGGTTCCCAATGTAAAGGTGATTGCGGTGGATATCCGCAATCCGCTGCCTGCCGATAAGCGCAATAATGCCGCTGCCAAGGCGCCGTCCAACATCACGCTTGAAGTGGCGGCTGAGGATGTGCAGAAGATCCGTCTGGCGGAGAAAAACGGCACGCTTTCCCTGGCTCTGCGTTCACTGAAAGATAAGGATGAGCTGCTTGTTCCGCCACCTGCCGTGTTGCCGGTTCTTACAACGGTAACATTATCGGATGATGAGGTTAACGGCGGGTCCGGGCATGTGACGATTATTCGCGGTATCAAATCCGAAGAACCCACTTCTCCGAAGAACCCCCTGGCTAGTCTGGCGCAGCCGGAAACGGCAGCCACATCTGAGCCGGCTGCACCGTTGCCCTCAGGTGCTGCGATACCTGAGTCGGAAAGCGTTCCGGTATCTCCCAATACCGTTACTACCCATGAATCCCAGCAATAATGATTTACCAGCATATCAGGTGACAGTACATGACGATATATTTAAGCCCGCGCTCCTTCGTTAAGCAGTCGTTTGCATTGCTAGGCCTGTCCTTTGGCGCTCTTCTTGCAGCCTCTGCGGCCAGTGCCGAAGCAATCACGATTCCGGTGAGCCGGTCGCAACTGGTTAGCCTGCCGGCAGAAAAATCGCAGGTGATCGTGGCCGATCCGGAAATTGCGGACATTTATGCGCATGGCAATACCTCCTTGTCCATTATTGGGAAAAAGCCGGGGCAGACGACGGTTCGCATACTGGATAAGAACTCCAGGCCTGTGGGGACGTATGACGTAACCGTCGGCTATGATCTGCCGGCTATCCGCAAAGCCCTGAAGAATTTTCTGCCGGATGAAGTAATCGGCGTGGAAATGGTCAACACCAATATTGCTCTGACCGGTCAGGTGAGCAATACCACCGTGGCAGACAAGGCGGTGCGCATTGTTGAGCAATATGTTGCGGGCGGCAGTAAAACCACTGAATCAGCGGCGCGTGATTCCGCAGTCGGCGGACGCAGCGGTATTCTGAACCTGCTGCAGGTTACTTCCGGACAGCAGGTGATGCTGCGCGTGCGCATCGGTGAGATCCAGCGGGAAGCGCTGAAACAGTTCGGCGTGGACTGGAGTAATTTCGGCTCGCCCGGCAGTTTCCTGTACCAGGTGGGCATCGGTTCCGGCATTGAGCGCTTCTTGAGCGATTCGAGCGGTGTATTTGCCATTAATTCATCCGACCCCACCCGCGGTTATGCCCGTGTCGGTTGGGGAAGCGGCAATACGCGCATTGATGCGCTGATTAAAGCGCTGGAGCGTGACGGATTATTTAAATTACTGGCTGAGCCGAACCTGGTTGCCATCTCCGGCGAGGAAGCGGACTTCCTGGCAGGCGGTGAAATCCCTGTTCCGGTGCCGCAGAATTCCGGTAGCGGTACTAACACAACCCTGACCATTGAATATAAGCCTTTTGGTGTAGCGGTGAAATTCAAGCCGTTTGTGCTGTCGGAAAACCGCATCCGCATGGATGTGCAGCCGGAAGTGTCGGAGTTGGATGATGCGACGGCCGTGGTATTGAGCAACTTCCGCATTCCGGGGATCACCACCCGCCGCGCCCGCACCACCGTGGAGCTGGCACCGGGTGAGAGTTTCATGATTGCCGGCCTGATCAAGGATCAGACGAGATCTTCGATTGATCAGCTTCCCGGTGTGAAAGAATTACCTATCCTGGGAGCGCTATTCCGCAGTACTGAGTTCCGCCGTAATGAAACGGAGCTGGTGATTGCAGTGACGCCCTACATTGTTGATCCCATGAAAGGAAGCGATGTGAAGCTGCCGACGGATAATTTTATCCCGGCCAGCCAGATGGAAATGATTTTCTACGGCGCTCTCGGCACCAAGCGTGGGGATGCCAACCGCATCTCGCAGACGCCGAGCGTTGAAGGCCCAATCGGTTTTATGGTGGATTAAACTATGCGTATTTCCCTGACCTTACTGAGTTCGATCGCGTTGCTGACAGCATGCAGCGACATTCCGCGCGATGCGTATTATAACCACGGCGCGCCGGAAAGCCTGCTGGATCTCTCGCTGGAAACGGTCAATGTCAGCCTGACGTCGCAGGCATCGATCGATGAGCTGGTGGATTGGGTGAACAGGGACCAGCCCTCGCGTGCCGAGCTGCATTGCGCTGGCAACAGTCCGCTCTGCGCGCAGGCGCAAAATGTATTCAGCCAGTTCTCTGTTCCGTCTGAGTCCGTGGCGTCCGAGCAGAATGAAGCGGTGCTGATTTATGAGCGCGTGATGGCGCGAGACTGCGATAACCGCTATATCGACAATAGCATCAATCCGTATAATATGAATCATCCGACCTTCGGCTGCTCAACGGCGGCCAACATGGTGCAGATGGTTGGTGACAAACGTCAGTTCGTCAGCCCGAATCTGCTGGACTTCCATGACGGGGAGCGCCTGCAGAAACTATACCGCAATTATGAAAACGCAGCGCCGCGCCAGGACCAGAGCATGCAATCATTACTGCAGAATGTGACGTCCAGGTAAGGCCCGAACTATTCGACTTTTTCTGTTTGATTGATCCTATGGCCCAGTTGAGTCCACTCATCATCATATACGCGGACCAGGCTGGGGAAACTCCCTCGGAGCAGCTTTCCCTGGCATTGGGTGAAGCCCATGCCGACATTATCGAGGGCATCATGCCCGCAGTGCGCGTGCTGGCGGAGCGCCCAATGCCGCCGGCCTATATGGTCATCGATATCGGCAGCCGCGGTATGGATATGCTGGGCGAACTGGACGCTCTAGCCGAGCATTGCGATCCTTCCATCCGCGTAGTGGTCACCGGCCGAATTAACGATGTCGGGTTTTATCGTGAACTGCGCAAGCGCGGTGTGATCGAATATTTCCCTTATCCGCTACGCATCAACGATATGCGCGATACGCTGCGTCAGCAGTCGCTGGTGAAATCTACCGGCACTTCAGGGCGGCAGCGGGAGGGCGTGGCGATCACCTTCACCAGTGCCGCTTCCGGCGACGGCGCCAGCACGGTGGCGCTGAATACCGCCTTCTGCCTGGCGCATACGTTCGGCAAACCAACGGTGATTGTGGATATGGACTACCAGTTCGGCATGATCGCGCGCCAGCTGGACCTGAATGCGCCCTTCGGCATCCGCGAACTGATCGAGTATCCGGACCGCGGCGTGGACAGTACCCTGATCAGCAAGATGCTGTGCCCGTATGGCGAGAACCTGAAAGTCATTGCGGCCCCGAATGAGCTGCGCCGTATGCCATCCATCAGCGCATCGCTGATTCGTGACATGGTGGGAGTGCTGAAATCCGAATTCGCTTTCGTCATCATTGATGTGCCGCATACCTGGGCGGACTGGAGCGCGGCTATCCTTGCGCAAACCAACCAGCAGGTGCTGGTGTCGCAGCTTTGGCTACGGTCACTTACGCATCTGACGCGCTTGTTTACCGCTTGGAGCGAAATCGGCATTAACAAGCAGGACGTATCGCTGGTGGTCAATCGCAGCGGCGCCAAGTTCAAGGAAGCGATTACGCCGGAAGACGTGGAGCGCATCAGCGGCAAGGCGATCGATCATTATCTGGTCAATGACATTAAAACCATCGTTGAAGCGGAAAACCAGGGCAAGACGGTGATGGAGCTTGGTCCCTCCCTGCTGGAACGCCAGGTGCGTGATCTGACTCAGTCGCTTCTGTTAAAAGCGGGGATGCAGGTGCAGGCAGGGCCGCTGAATGCAGAAAGCAAGAAACCGCGGCTACTCTGGCGGAAGAAATAGGCGTGTATGTTTGGTAAAAAAACGCATTTTTCAGATGAGTCTCCTAATGAAAAGCCGGTGCATAAAGCCGGTGATTCCGTGCCGCTGCCGGTGGTTATCAACCAGAAGGAGCTGGTAAAAGGCGAAGATAATGCGCTCATTGAGTCAGAGGTATCGCAAAGTCAGTACGCGCAGGATGCGGCAGGAGCGGCGGGTATGCGCTCAAAAGAGCGCCGGCTGGAAACGCTCGATTTCCTGCAGGCCAAGCATTACCTGATCGAAGCGCTGGTGGATCGTATTGACTTCCGCTTTCTGCAGAATATGTCGAATGAGGCTAAGCGGGCGCGCGTTGGGCATATTATTAACGAATATATTGCTCACGAGCTGCAGATTCCCCTGACGGCCGCGCAGCAGCAACTCCTGCACGACCAGGTACTGGATGATTTGCTGGGCTTCGGCCCGCTGGAAGTGCTGCTGGCCGATCCGGATGTGTCTGATATCATGATCAACGGCCATGCCCAGGTGTATATTGAAAAGCGCGGCAAGATTTTTTTAAGCGATGTCAAATTCAGCAGCGAAAAACACCTGCTGAACGTGGTGCAGAAAATCGTAACGCTGGTGGGGCGGCGCATCGATGAATCGAGCCCGATGGTGGATGCGCGGATGCCGGACGGCTCACGTTTCAACGCTATCATCCCGCCGCTGGCGCTGAACGGCTGTTTGGTGTCGATTCGCAAATTCAAGCGGCATAAGATGCCGCTGCGCGAGTATCTCGAATATGACTCGATGAGCCCGGAAATGTGCAATTTCCTGGAGATCTGCGGCAATATCCGACTGAATATCATTATCTCCGGCGGTACCGGTTCGGGAAAGACCACGCTGCTGAATGCCATATCCGGGCATATCGACGGCGGCGAGCGTATTATTACCATCGAGGAGGCGGCGGAATTGCAATTGCAGCAGCCGCACGTGCTGCGCCTGGAAACCCGCCCGCCCAATATCGAGGGGACCGGTGAGATCAACCAGCGCCTGCTGGTGAAAAACGCCCTGCGCATGCGCCCGGACCGCATTATTCTTGGTGAAATCCGTGGCGATGAGGTGATCGACGTGCTGGCAGCCATGAATACCGGCCATGACGGATCCATGGCGACCATCCATGCCAACTCGCCGCGCGACTGCTTAAGCCGTATCGAAAATCTGGTCGGCATGTCAGGCGTGAGCCTGTCGCCTTCTTCGTTGCGCTCACAGATAGCGAGCGCCGTGCAACTGATCGTGCAGCTGAACCGCATGCGCGACGGCAGGCGGCGCGTGGTGGCGATTGAAGAGGTTTTGGGTATTGAAGACGGCGCTATCCAGACGCGTACACTGTTCACCTACAAGCCGGGCCCAATGGACGAAACCGGGAAATTACGCGGTAGTTTCATCGCCACCGGCGCGGTTCCGCAATTCCTGCCGCAGGCCGAATATTTCGGCCGCGATGGGGAAATGCTGGCCTGCATTCAGAAACCTTCAGGAACGCATTGATTTTATGTCGCCTTTTGTTTTGCTTATTGCCATTCTGGTTACGATTGCGGTGTATATCGGCTGCGTGGCGCTTCTGCCCAAAAAACTGCTGGAGGATGCTGATCCCCGCATTAAATCGTCGCTGCGCCGTTTAAAAGACGAGCAGCAGATGCTGCGTGAGGGCAATGCGTCCGATAGTCAGGATGAAGGCCGGGGGAGTGATTACATTGACAATCCATTGACGCGGGCTTTCCTCATGCTGCCGTTGGCGAATAGGCTGCTGCCGCCGCTTCGCAAGGCCGGGCTGGGCGGAAATCTGGATAAGTTCATTTTGGCAACGCTTGCCGTGTTCATCGGGTTTGTCTGGCTGACGGCGCGGTTTGGGATCGCGGGGATTCCGCTGGCAATGATCGCCACCTGGCTGGCCATGGCGCTTTATCTGCGCCGGCGCAGAAAGAAAATGCGCAAGCAATTCCTTGATTCGTTTCCGGATGCGCTGGATATGATCGTCCGCAGCGTGCGCTCCGGCTATCCTTTAACGTCGGCATTGGGGATGGTGGCTGATAATATCGGCCCTCCCATCGGCCAGGAATTCAAGCGCATTATTGATGAGACCAACTACGGATGGACGCTCAATGAAGCATTGAACCGTTTTGCAGAGCGACTCAATGAACCGGACATCAATTTTTTCGTGATCGTGCTGGCGGTGCAGCAGGAAACGGGCGGTAACCTGTCCGAAGTGCTAAGCAGCCTATCGAATGTGCTGCGCCAGCGCAAGCAGCTCCGCCTGAAGATTCATGCGCTCAGCTCCGAAGGGCGCGCAACCGCCTGGGTGCTGGGATCGTTGCCGGTTTTCATTTTCCTCATCATTAATTATATGGCGCCGGACCATATGACACCGCTATTTACCACTACCACCGGCTATATGGTGCTGGCCGGTGTGGTAGGGATGGTGGTTGGCGGCATGGCGATTGTGCGTGCTATGATTAATATTGAGATTTAGGCGAGGCCGGTCATGCAATTTTTTACCAATCAATACGTCCTTTTTGCTATCGCCGCCGTTTGCGTGATTACCGCGTATATCGCCGGGGTGCTGTTATTCAAGCGCAACGCGGTACAGGCGCGCACGCAGCGCATGATTGGGCAGTCAACGCTTGCAAAGGAGACGGCCGGGCGATCCATGATGGGCGAGCGGCTGGAGGAGATGCTATCCGCGCTTGGCGTGAATATGGAAGAGCAGAAGCGCAAGCTGTATATTCCTCTGGGACGGGCGGGCATTGCTTCGCCGGATGCATATGTGTATCTGATCCTGTTTCAATATGTGATACAGCCTTTGTTGCTGATCATCGGTATTCTGCTGCTGTATAAATGGACAGTTTTTGCCGATCACCTGAGTACGGATGCGCTACTGTTCCTGATCAGCGGCATGATTATGTTGCTGATCGGGGCCATGGGCACCAGGCTGTATCTCTCCAATGCCCGTGCCAAGCGCGAGAAGCGCCTGGTGCGTTCATTCCCGGACGCTATCGACCTGCTGCTGGTATGCGTGGAGTCCGGCCTGTCGCTCGACACCGCTCTGGCAAAGGTATGCAAGGAATTGCGGCGGGCGCATCCGGATATTACTACCGAACTGGAGCGTACCCGCCTGGAATTAAATATTCTCAATGACCGCGTGCAGGCGCTGCAGAACCTGTCTGATCGTACTAATACCGCCGGGTTCCGCTCCCTGGTATCGGCGTTGATGCAAAGCGAAAAATTTGGCACCAGCCTGTCCGATACGCTGCGCGTGCTGTCGGAGGATTTTCGCGCTTCCCGGCTGTTACTGGCGGAGAACAAGGCTGCGCGTATCCCGGCATTGATTACCCTGCCACTGATTCTCTTCATCCTGCCGGCCTTCATGTTGCTGATCATGGCTCCGCCGTTTATCAAGATCAGCCAATTGGGCGGTATCATGGGCGGGACGCGCTAAGCGCTTAAAAAAGCGTGGCATCGGGCTGTAAAAAGCACGGCGGCGCGCTATATATCTCTACTTGAAAACAAGCAGAGAGTTTGTGTGTCCGAGCCGTTTCGCATCATCTCCGACTATACCCCCTCCGGCGATCAGCCGCAGGCGATTGCCAAGCTGACCGAGGGCCTGAGTCAGCAAAAGCGCAACCAGGTGCTGCTCGGCGTCACCGGATCAGGCAAGACGTTTACCATGGCGCATGTCATCCAGAATATGCAGCGCCCGGCGCTGATCATGGCGCATAACAAGACGCTGGCGGCGCAGCTCTACAGTGAGATGAAAGGGTTTTTCCCCAATAACGCTGTGGAATATTTCGTTTCCTATTACGATTATTACCCGCCGGAAGCATACGTTCCCAGAAGCGATACTTATATTGAGAAGGACTCCTCGATCAATGAGCAGATCGACCGCATGCGCCACTCCGCCACCCGCTCCATGCTGGAGCGCCGGGATGTGATCGTGATCGCCAGCGTGTCCTGCATTTACGGCATCGGTTCGGTGGAGACATATTCGGGAATGAAAATTACCCTGCGGGCGGGTGAGGAATGCAATCAGCGCGAACTGATGCGCAGGCTGATCGAGAGCCAGTACAAGCGCAACGATATCGACTTCCACCGCGGCATGTTCCGCGTGCGCGGAGATAATCTGGATTTGTTCCCGTCGCATCTGGAGGATGAAGGCTGGCGGCTTGGGTTTTTCGGTGATGAGCTGGAGAGTATCACCGCCTTCGACCCGCTCACCGGCGAGCGCCTGCGCAAGATGGAAGAGATCACCATATATGCCAACAGCCACTACGTCACCCCGCGCCCGACGCTGGAAAAAGCCGCCAAATCCATCAAGGAAGAGCTGCGCGACAGGCTGAACTGGTATAATGCGCAAGCCAAGCCGCTGGAAGCTGAGCGTATTGCTCAGCGCACCACGTTCGATCTGGAAATGCTGGTGGAAACCGGCAGTTGCAAGGGCATCGAGAATTATTCGCGCTACCTGGCCGGTACCGCCCCCGGTGAGCCGCCGCCGACGCTGTTTCAGTATCTGCCGAAAGACGCGCTGCTTTTTATCGATGAAAGCCACGTCACCGTGCCGCAGATCGGCGGCATGTATAACGGCGACAAGGCGCGCAAATCCACGCTGGTGGAATATGGGTTCCGGCTGCCGTCCTGCCTGGATAACCGGCCACTGAAATTTGAGGAATGGGATGCCATGCGTCCGCAGACCATTTTTGTCTCCGCCACACCTGCTAAATGGGAACTGACGCAGTCCGGCGGCGTCAGCGCCGAGCAGGTAATCCGCCCGACCGGGTTGATTGACCCGCCGTGCGAGATCCGTCCGATTGCTATTCAGGTAGATGACTTGCTGGCCGAGTGTCAGGCGAAGATTGCACAGAAGCAGCGTATCCTGGTCACCACGCTTACCAAGCGTATGGCGGAGGAACTGACCGAATACATGGAAGAAGCTGGCATCGGCGTGCGGTATTTGCATTCAGACGTGGATACGCTGGAGCGGATTGAGATTATTCGTGACCTGCGGCTGGGCACGTTCGATGTGCTGGTGGGGGTGAATTTGCTGCGCGAAGGACTCGATATTCCCGAATGCGGGCTGGTGGCTATTCTGGATGCCGATAAGGAGGGGTTCCTGCGCTCAACAACATCCCTGATTCAGACCATCGGCAGGGCTGCGCGCAACGTGGACAGCAAGGTGATCCTCTATGCCGACAAGATCACCGAATCGATGCGCGTGGCGCTGGAAGAAACCGAGCGCAGGCGCACCATTCAGCAAGCCTATAACGAAGCGCACGGCATTACACCGGCAACGGTCAAAAAGCAGATCGCGGAGATTATCGAGAGTGTCTATGAAAAAGACCATGTTACCGTGGAAACGCGCAATAAGAAATACGATGTGCCGGCTTCCAAAGCGAAGGACCCGGAGCAATACAAGCTGGAGCTGCGCAACCGCATGCTGCAGGCTGCGGCCGACCTGGAGTTCGAGGAAGCCGCACGCCTGCGCGATTTGCTAAGCGCAGAGGAAGAAAAAGGGAAAAAGCGCGCATCCGGCAAGCGCCCATAGGTATTAATTATTTGGTAAGGCCGATATGCGATGCTGAAGCTTGAAGGAGCTGCCAGCCATGAACCTATCCCCCAATAATAAACAGCGCGGCTTCACGCTGCTGGAACTTTCCATCTCGCTGGTGATCATCGGATTGCTGGTCGGCGGCATCATGCTTGGGAAGCAGCTGATTCAGCAAGCGCGGCTACGCGGCACCATAGCGGAAATCGACCAATATTTGAAGGCGGCAAAGTTGTTTCAGGATCAGTACATGGCATTGCCCGGTGACATGAAGAACGCGACGAGCATCTGGGGAGCCGCTGATGCAGATCCAGAAACTTGCAAATACACTATTGGTACCGGAACTCAGACTTGTAATGGCGATGGTGATGGCAGAATTACATGGCAAGTTGCGCATAGCGATACATGGTATGAGCAATTTCGTTTCTGGCAACATCTTTCCAATGCTCATCTTATCCAGGGGCAATTTAGTGGTGTAACTTTAGGAGGGGCTGCGGGTACGCAAGTATATAGCCTTGGGGTGAATGCGCCTGCAAGTTCAGTTAAAGGCGGTGTTTATTTTGCGCAAAATCTTAGTTTGGCAGAAGCACAGGCGCTATCTGCACAATTCTTTGTCGTAAATTATGGAAACTATTTAAGATTGGCGACTGAAAGCAGCGGAGCTGTATTAACGCCTGCGGAGGCTTACCAGATCGATGAAAAAATGGATGATGGATTGCCATTCAGTGGCAAGGTGGTGCCTTTTCGTAACACAGTAACTGCAGATTGCCTTTCTCCCGATGATACTGCAACAGGGCGATATAATACTGGCGATAGCAGAACCTTGTGCGCATTACATTTTATCTTCGGGATGTAAGTGAAAGCACGCTAGTAGGTTGCTTTTTTTTGTTTGGCATCCCAATGAATTTTTAATTCACCATTGATTAGTTGCTGTGCTGATTGTCCGAATAGCGCATGCCTCCAGCCTTGCATCACAGGGATATTATAATCTCCACTCGCCATCGCTTCCAAATCATCTTTACCGGCCACCAGCCTTGGTACGATACCATGCTCGCTGCATTTGAGTTTTAGCAGCAATTGCAACAGCGCAACTAAATCGGAATCGGCAGTGCTGCGGCGGGAATAGGTGACGGTTGGCCATTCTTCCGGCGGCAGCATTAGCGCCGTTTCCACGCAGCCGAGCAAGGCATCGGTCCATTTGGGGCTGAAATGCGAGCCGATGCCGCGGATATGGCGCAAGGCCTCCACATCGCGCGGGCAGGAGGCGGCGATCTCCAGCAATGTCTCATCGCGCAGGATGCGCCCGCGTGGGATGTTGCGGGCGCGCGCTTCCTCCTCGCGCCAGGCCGCCGCCTCGCGCAGCACGGCAAGCTGCTTTGGCTTAAGGTTGCCGGTCTTCAGACGCTTCCAGGCATCCTCCACCTCCAGCGTGTAGGTGGCGGGGTCGGTGAGGATGGCCATGTCTTCCGCAATCCAGCTTTCGCGGCCATTGCGCTCCAGCTTTACCTTGATTTTTTCATACGCGCCGCGCAGGTAAATCACGTCTTCCAGCGCGTAGGTAATCTGCCGGTCGGTGAGCGGGCGCTTGGCCCAGTCGGTGTAGCGCGATGCTTTGTCGATGGAGATGCTGAGCAGCCGCGAGACCAGCTCGCTGTAGGACACGGATTCACCAAAGCCGCAAACCTGCGCGGCGATTTGTGTGTCGAAAGCGGGCGAGGGGGTGTTGCCGGTGAGATGGAAAAAAATCTCCACATCCTGCCGCCCGGCATGAAAAACTTTCAGCACCTGTTCATTGGCCAGCAGTCGGAACAGAGGGGTGAGGTTGATTCCCTCGGCGAGCGGGTCGATGGCGTAGGCGGCCTCCGGCCCGGCCACCTGAATCAGGCATACTTGCGGGTAATAGGTTTTCTCGCGGATGAATTCCGTGTCAATGGCGACGAACGAGACATGCTCCAGCGTATGGCAGAATTGCTCCAGCTGGTGGGTGGTGGTGATTAAACGGTGAGGCATAATAATATTTTAGTGATAGCCAAGGTTAAGCTAGCACTGGATACAAGCTTTCGCCTGCATGACAAGTAAAATATACGTCAAACCCCCGGTGGGCTCAGGCCGCGCCCAGCCCTTGCCCATTCGCACGTGTGGCGATACGGTTTTTTTCACGTTGCGCCCATTCGCCGAGGGCGCCCATGTTAAGCGCATCCTGCAGAGCGCGGTTGGCTTCGGTAATCGGCAGGATCACTTCCTGCGGCAGCGCGGTGGTGGCGTTGGCAATCGCCTGGTTGGCTTTCACCACGCCCTCGATTACTTTTTCCGCCAGCGGACGGATGGCCTGCTCGGCATCCGCATTGCCGCCAATTTTGGCGAGGATAGCGTTGGCCGTCTGTTCGGCAGAAGATGCGCCGGCACCGCTTGCCTGCGCGTCGCTCAGGCCGTCGAAGGCGGACTGCATCGCGGCCTGCGTCTGGCGGAAGGCTTCGATCAGCGCCTGTGCATGTGCCTGCACGCGCTTTTTCGCCGCGCCGTCCGATCCGGCAACGCCGACCAGCTCGATATTTTCCACCTTCGCCATGCCAAGTTCGGCGGGTTTTGCCTGCATTTGCGGGTCAAGTGCGGCAATCGCCTGCACGGCCTCCCAGGCTTTGCCCTGGGACAGCGTCAGGTCAATCGTCATTTCGCCGGGCTTGGAGGGGTCTTTGTTTACAACGGGAGGTTTTTTCAGTTCAACGCGCTGGTTTTTCGGAGCATCCCATTGGTGCTGTTGCTTGAAAGCGTCGTCTTTCAGGAATTCCTGCACGCATTGCTCATGCTCGGGGTGCGTCTTGGCGAAAGCTTTCAGTTTTTTCGTTACCGCACGCTTCATATCCTCGCGCCCGGCAATCAGAGGGAATACGTCTTTGGCTGTTTCGCCCGCGGTAAGTACCGAGCGGCCCAGCGCTTTGCCAAGCTGTTCATCGGTGAGCGACGATAAGGGGTTGGTTTTATTAAGCGTCAGTTGGTCAGGCGGTGTGGCGCCGGGGACGTTTTTATTTTTTGTCGCTTCCGCCTGTTCCGGGGATGCGAAGGTAATACTGATGCTGCCGGGGCTGAAATAATTATCATTCTTGGCGGTTTCGTTGAACGTAAGGGTTACGTCCATTTTTTCCACTTGCTGTGCAATTGCCTGCTTAGCCGCATCATCGGTTGCGCCCTGATACTTGGCGATGCGCTCAGCCAGCTTCTGCTTTATGTCTGGCAGGCGTCCACGGATATTTTCTGCTATGTTTTTTGTCTCTTTGGCGGCTTCTATATTTACAGTAACGGCAAATTCATTTTTGCTGATTTGCAGGGCATGATCCGGCGCACTATGCCATGTGCCAGCTGTATCGCTATCGAATCCGCGCCATTCAAGCAGCTTTGGATCGATGTCCGCGCCCATGCCGATAAATTCAGCAAGCTTGTCTTTCAGCTTGGCGACATGCTTTTCAGGGCTTTCGAATGCAATCGCATCTTTTAACACCGGCACTTCAGCCAGCACCGCCAGCGCCGTATCCTTCACCTTGCTAGGGATGGATTCGATATGCGGGTCTTTCAGTGTGACGCGCAGCACTTCCGACTGGTTAGTGCTATCTGCTCCAGAATAGCGATCATCAAGCCCTACGCCGATCGTTACTCCGCTGGTTAAAAACTGCGGATGGTCCGGTCTGCCGTGTGCGAACAGGCGGTTATTTATCAGGCGCTGCACCATCTGCTCCGCCTTGTTGAAATCATCGGGAAGCGCCTGTGTGTGACCGGTAAATTCTGCAACCATAAGTATTCGTGCCTGCTTGTCTAAAGGGCATAAGCCATTCTCCATGCTAAGCGAGGAGGGGGGTAAAGGAAAATGAAGCTTTTATGACATTCGCGGCGATTGCCAAGTAACCGGATATGGTATTGATAAAATTAATATATTTCAATTTCTGCAGAATGCTAAGACTATTTCCCTGCTGTACCTTGGCCGATGCGCCGCATAAGTGATATTTTACGCAAAAGCGGTACAGCGATAACCTTTCCTTATTCATTTTGTCGGATAATGTTGTAATGGCCGGGCATGTGGGCTGGCGGCGAGTGCATTTTTTTCGATGAAAATTCATACTGAAATTTCCGTATGCATTACGCTTGCGCTGGCTGCGGATGTACGCTGGGCGCTGTAATCGCAGGGGATTTATCCTTGGCAAGGGGAGGTACATGGATTATAGCTTGATGATTCCTTGAAACCAGTTTCCTGATTGATAATTTATCTATGCACGCTTACCGAACGCACACCTGCGCCGCTCTTACCGCTTCCGACGTCGGCACCGAAGTCAGGCTTTCCGGCTGGGTCCACCGCAAACGCGACCACGGGCAGCTTTTATTCATTGACCTGCGCGATCATTACGGCATTACCCAACTGGTCGTCACCGATGCCAACCTGCATTTCCAGGCGCTCACCGACGTGCGGCTGGAGAGCGTAATCACTATTGGCGGTAAGGTGGTGAAGCGCGAGGCATCCACCATCAATAAAACCCTGCCCACCGGCGAGATCGAGGTGAGCGTGCAGGAATACGCGCTGGAGTCGGCGGCGGACATGCTGCCGCTGCAGGTGAATTCCAGCGCCGAGTTCCCGGAAGACACCCGCCTGCGCTACCGCTTTCTCGATTTGCGCCGCGAGAAGCTGCACCGCAATATCCTCCTGCGCTCGCAGGTGATCGCATCCTTGCGCCAGCGCATGATTGAACAGGGCTTCACCGAATTCCAGACGCCGATTCTGACCGCAAGCTCCCCCGAAGGCGCGCGTGACTATCTGGTGCCCTCGCGCATCCATCCCGGCAAGTTCTACGCGCTGCCGCAGTCGCCGCAGCAGTTCAAGCAATTGCTGATGGTCTCCGGCTTCGACCGCTATTTCCAGATCGCCCCATGCTTCCGCGACGAAGACGCGCGCGCCGACCGTTCGCCCGGCGAATTCTACCAGCTTGATATGGAGATGAGTTTTGTCACGCAGGAAGACGTGTTCGCCGCCATAGAGCCGGTGCTGCACGGGGTGTTTACCGAATTTTCCGACAAGCAGGTGACGCCGTACCCGTTCCCGCGCATCACCTACAAGGAAGCCATGCTGAAATACGGCTCCGACAAGCCGGACTTACGCAACCCCATCCTGATTGCCGATGTGGGAGAGGTGTGGCGCGGCAGCGAGTTTGCCATTTTCAACAAGGTGCTGGAAAGCGGCGGCGTGGTGCGCGCCATTCCGGCACCCGGATGCGCCGAGCGCCCGCGCAGCTTCTTTGATGGCATGATCGAGTTCGCCAAGGCGCAAGGGGCGCAAGGGCTGGCTTATATCCAGTTCGCTCTTGACGGCAGCGCCAAGGGGCCGATTGCCAAATTCTTAAGCGAAGACAAGATCAACCAGCTTAAGTCAGTTGCTAAACTTAATCCCGGCGATGCGGTGTTTTTTGCTTCCGGGGCGGAGTTGGCGGCGGCGAAGCTGGCCGGCGCGGTGCGCACGCACCTGGGCAAGGAGCTGGAGCTGATTGATAATGGTGTCTTCAAATTCCTCTGGGTGGTCGATTTCCCCTATTTTGAATATAACGAAGATGAAAAGCGTATTGAATTCAGTCATAACCCGTTCTCCATGCCCCAAGGCGGCATGGATGCGCTGATGCGCCAGAACCCGCTGGATATTCTGGCTTACCAGTATGACATCGTCTGCAACGGCATCGAGCTTTCCTCGGGTGCAATCCGTAATCACAAGCCGGAGATCATGTACAAGGCGTTCGAAATCGCCGGGTACGGGCCGGAGGTGGTGGACGGGCGCTTCGGCGGTATGATCTCGGCCTTCAAGTTCGGCGCGCCGCCGCATGGTGGGCTGGCCCCGGGCGTGGACCGCATGGTGATGCTGCTGGCCGACGAGCCGAACATCCGCGAAGTGATCGCTTTCCCGATGAACCAGAAGGCGGAAGACTTGCTGATGCAGGCCCCGAGCACCGTGGATGACCGTCAGCTGCGCGAGCTGAATATTCAACTGACGCCCAAGGCGCTGAAAGCGCTGCAGGCGGGATCGAAGGAGGAGGCTGCATGAGCGAGGATCAAGCGCAAGGGCTTACCCGCCGCCGTTTCTTAAGCGGCATGTTGACCGCAGGGCTGGCGCTGGGTGCGCACCCGGTGCTGGCATCGCTGCCGCCGAATAAGCCCCGCGTGATCTCGTTCGAAAACCTCCATACCGGCGAAAAGCTGCGCAATGTAGCTTATTGGGAAGGCGGGCGCTACCAGGCGGATGCTTTACGCGCCATCAATCATATCCTGCGCGATTTTCGCACCGGCGACACGTACCCGATGGACACCCAGCTAATCGATCTGATTCACATGGTGCACCGCCGCGTCGGGTCACACCAGCCGTACCAGATTATTTCCGGCTACCGTTCGCCCAAAACCAACGCGCTCCTGCATGCCGGCAGCGACGGTGTGGCGAAAAAAAGCATGCACATGGAAGGCAAAGCCATCGACGTGCGCCTGAGTGACCGCGGAGTGAAGGATATCCAGACTGCCGGATTGCAATTAAGCCGCGGCGGCGTCGGCTATTACCCGGATTCCAACTTCGTGCATCTAGACACCGGCAGGGTGCGCCGCTGGTAAGGCCGGAAAGCCTTCGCTGCGCATGATACGCTCAATGTCGGCTGCATCCTTTCCATAAATATCCGGATAGAATTCCGGCATGCCGCTGGCGAGGTCGGTCCAGGCGGTCCAGTAGAGCAGGTATAGCGGAATGGACTGCCGCGCGCTCAGGGAGCGCTGTGCGCTGCTGTCGTAATAAGCATCCACGGTTTTGGCGGGATGGGTGTTATTGTCCAGCACGTAATGCGCGAGCAGGCGCGGGTCTTCCACGCGGACGCAACCGGAGCTTAAGTTGCGCGCCGCCTTCTTAAACAGCGCCGGGTGAGAGGTGCTGTGCAGATATACATCCTCATTATTCGGGAAGGTGAATTTGATGCGGCCGAGCGCGTTATCCTCGCCAGGGCTCTGACGTAAATGGAACCGGCCGGGATGGGCGCTGAATTCCTCAGGATCGAAGGTGGAGAGGTCGATTTCTTCATCGTCCATCTTTACCGTATAGCCGCCTTTATGCAGAAACTCCGGGTCTTTGCGGATTTTGGGCAATAAATCCTTGGTGGCTATTTTTGCGGGCACGTTCCAGCTGGGGTTAAAATGCACATTGGTGATTTTACTCACCAGTAGCGGTGTGCGGCGGTCGGAACGGCCGATGATGGCGCGCATGTTCTGCAGCGTGCCGTTTTCCTGCACCAGCGACAGCCGGTAGGCGGCGATATTGACGAGAACGGCTTTTTGCGTCAACGGGTGATCCTGCATGAACTGGCGGATACGCTCAATATTGAGGACTAGTTGTGCCAGGCGCTTGTCTGCCGGCACCGCAAGGGCTTTTTGCGTTTGTGCTCCGATAACGCCGTCGGCTTCCAGTGCATGACGCGTCTGGAAATGTCTGACCGCTTCCGCAAGCAATGGGTCGTAAAAGGTGGCGTCCTGCGGCTGTTCCTGCGCCGGGTAGCCCGTGAAATCACCGGTTTTTAGCAGAATATCGCGCAGTACCATAATGCGTGCATCCTGATCGTCCGGGTGGAGCGTGGGGCCGGACGGGAAAGCAGGCCAGCCGCCTTGCGCAACGATGCCGCGGTAATGCGCGGCGGCCTGGTCAAGGGCGGCGATTTGCCCGGGCAGGGAATCAGTCCTGGGGGCGGCTTCCTGCGCCATAACAAGCGCTGGCAGCAGAAGGATTAGCAGGGAAAAAAAAGATGCGCGCATGGACAGGAACTATGAATAAACCTATATCAGGATGATATGGTATTCTGCCAAAAGATATTTAAGCGAGCGTAAAGAAACCGGCCTATATATAAATAAAGTTTATTTATAACTTTAAATTTTATTAACAAGCGATTGTAGAATCATGAATAATTCCTTGCATGTTGCCTGTCTTCAGTTGCATTCCAATGAGGATATGGAGGCCAATATCCGCACCATCCTGCCGCTGGTGCGGCAGGCGCGCGGGGTGGGGGCGGAACTGATTATGCTGCCGGAGAACGCCTTCTTGCTGCAGCCGCCCGGCGGCAAGACAGTGCTGTATGCGGAACATGCGCATCCGGGTGTGCAGGCGGCGCAGGCATGGGCGCGGGAGTTGCAATGCATGTTCCTGATTGGCTCGGTGATGATTGCGCCTGAAATTCCCGGCGAGGTGCGCGCCTATAACCGCTCCCTGCTGATCGACCATATTGGAAAAATCACCGCCCGCTATGATAAAATCCATCTCTTTGATGTAACATTGCCTAACGGCGAAAATTACACCGAATCCGCACGCTGCCTGCCGGGCGAGCAGGCGGTGCTGGCGCATACACCGTGGGGTGGGCTGGGCATGACCATATGCTATGATGTGCGTTTTCCGGGATTATATCGCACGTTGGCACATGCGGGCGCTTCGATGCTGAGCGTGCCGGCGGCTTTCACCCAGACCACCGGCGAGGCGCACTGGCATGTGCTATTGCGGGCGCGAGCCATTGAAAACGGTTGTTTCGTGTTCGCCCCGGCGCAATGCGGCGTGCATACCGGCGGGCGGCGCACCTACGGACATTCGCTGATCATCGACCCGTGGGGGAAGATTCTTGCTGAAGGTAGCGCCGATCAGCCGGAGATTGTTGAGGCGAAGATTGATTTATCACAGGTTGAGGAAGTGCGAGCGCGACTTCCGGTATTAAAGCATGAGCGGGTGTTCCGCCTGCATAGCCCAGCTTAGCGCTTTACGGCGCTTAGCAGGTAATTGACCGACAAATCCTTGTCGCTCAGCGCCCAGACTTGCGTCAGCGGGTGCATGACCATGCCTGTTAACTGCTTAAGTTGGCCGCCATGGCGCTCTACCAGCGCCAGCAACTCGGACGGGCGGAGAAATTTTTTCCACTGGTGGGTGCCGATAGGAAGCCAGCGCAGCACGTATTCTGCACCGACGATAGCGAGCGCGTATGATTTGGCGGTGCGGTTGAGAGTGGAGAGGATCAGCAGCCCGCCGGGGCGCAAGCATTGCAGGCAGGCCCGGATGAAGGCGTCCGTATCGGCCACATGCTCCACGATCTCCAGCGCCAGCACGATATCGAACTGTTCGCCCGCTTCTGCCAGATCTTCTGCCGCCGTATGGCGGTAATCTATGGCAAGCCCGGTTTTTTCGGCATGCACGCGGGCGACGCCGATGTTTTTCTCCGAAGCGTCGATCCCGGTGACGTGCGCGCCGAGCCGGGCCATCGGCTCGGCGATCAGTCCGCCGCCGCAGCCGATATCGAGCAGCCGTAATCCTTGCAAGGGTGAAGGCGCATCGGGCAGGGAAAAATGCGCCAGCGCCTGCTCGCGGATATAGGTAATGCGCACCGGGTTCATGCGGTGCAAGGGGCGGAACTTGCCGGTGGGGTTCCACCATTCCTCGCTTATGCGGGAAAAGCGCTCAATTTCAGCCGGGTCGATGGTGGACATGAATGCTCCAGAAAGGAAATATTGCCCATATGTAGGGCGTTTCGGAGCGTTTGTCACCTGTGGTGCAACTCAGGCGCTGGCAGATTCCCAGCGTAAGGTTACCTTCAGCCCGCCTTGGGCGGAGGAGGATAGTTCCGGGGTGATGCTGAGGCGGGTGCCGATTTCCCGGGCGATGGCAAGCCCGAGGCCGGTGCCCTTAGTGCGCGTAGAGCCGCGGTAAAACTTGTCGAACACTTTGGGTTTGTCGGCATCGCAGATGCCGGGGCCGGAATCTTCGATGGTTATCTTTTCATCGGAGACTTCTACCGATATGCTGCCGCCGGTAGTAGTGTATTTAATGGCGTTATCCAGGAAGATGCCAAGTAGTATCTTCAGCATCTCGGTATGGGTGCGGCAGTGGCTGGCGGGGTTTCCCTCCAGGTTCATCTCGATGGATTTATCGGCGGCAAGCAGGGCGAAATCCGCCATCACCTGCTGTGCAAGCGGATAAAGGAGCGTATCATCATAGTGCAGGGGCTGCTGTGATACTTTGGAGAAAAGCAGGAGCTGGTCGGCCAGCCGCACGGTGTTGTCTAGGCTGGCCAGCAGGGCGGCGATGGCCTGTTCGCGCTCCGCATCATCTTGCGCGGCGGTAATAAGCTGGCCTTGCAGTTTGAGCGTGGTGAGCGGCGTGCGGATTTCATGGGCGGTAGTGTCCATCAGCAGTCGCTCGCGCTCCAGGTTGCGCCGCAGTTTTTCAATGAGCGTGTTAAGGGCCGCCTCCAGTGGTTTTAGTTCACGCGGAAGTTTTTTGATGTGCAACTTCTCCAGGCTCTCGGGACTGCGCGCCTCGATCTGCCTGCGCATGCGGTGGAAGCTGCGCAGGCCGAAGCGGATGGCTCCCAGCAATGCCAGCCACAGCAAGGGAATCACGAACCATGCCGGCGCGGCCACGCTACGCAGGATTTTGTGCAGTAACCGGTCGCGGATTTTGTGGTTTTCCCATACCTCTACAGTGATGTGCTCATCCGGCAGGCGCATGGCATAGACGCGCCACAGGCCGGTGCCAATCCGCTGGTGCGAAAACCCTTCCGGGGCTTCTGCAATGGAATCCGGCTGCGCCGTATCGGAGCGTAAGCTGAGATTATTGTCTTTCCAGACGCGGAAGGCGCGAAACTGGTTGAACTGCGCCAGCTCCTGCCGCTGTGCTTCCGCCAGAGAGTGCATCTCCAGCAGTTCCTTGACTTCGTCGAGGTTTTTTTCCTCACCTAACTCTTCTTTTACCAGCGTCCACACCATGTAGCTGTCGGCGATGAGCTGGCCGTCATAATCCCTGTCAATCTGTTGGCCAGCAGCGTGGAAGGTGAAATACCCCGCCAGCAGCAAAGAGCTGATAAAGAGCGCCGAGAGCGAAAGCTGGAGCGTGCGGTAAAGGGAGGGGGCGCTCATGCCATCACCATATAACCCACGCCGCGCATGGTTACGATGATTTCCTTGCCGAGTTTCCTGCGCAGGTTATAGACTGTCACCTCCACATTGTTGCTTTCCGCTTCGCCGTCCCAGCCATGCAGTTCTTCCTCGATGCGGGCTTTGCCGATCATCTGGCCAGGGCGGCGCATCAGCAGGGAAAGTAGTTTGAATTCATTGCCGGTAGGGACATAGGCTTTTCCGTCCGCGGTCAGGGTCAGCGTGCGCGAGGTCAGGTCCAGCTCCATGGTTTTGCAGCGCAGGATATTGTCCCGCTGGTTGTGCGTACGCCTAAGCAGCACGCGCAGCCGCGCCAGCAATTCCGCCAGCTCAAAGGGTTTGGTCAGGTAATCATCCGCGCCTGCGTCCAATCCGGTGACTTTCTGGTCCAGCCGATCAATAGCCGTCAGCAGCATGATGGGGAGCTGCTTGCTGCGCTCATCCCGGCGTAGCGCCTGCAGCACTTTGATGCCGGACTGGTCAGGCAGGTTGATGTCGAGAATGCACAGATCGAATTCGCCCTGCAAGGCGGCGTGCAGCGCGTCCTGCCCACTTAGCACCCATTCGCAGGAATAGCCGTTCAGCTCCAGCCCCTTCTTCAGCGCCTTGCCGAGCGCTGCATCGTCTTCCACCAGCAACGCGCGCATGCTTACCCTTTCCACATGCGGCGCAGGATGCCATCCTTGCGGATGAAATGGTGATACAGCGCTGCGCCGATATGCAGGATTATAAGCGCTATCAGCGCATATGCCAATTGCCAATGCCATTGCCTGAATGCGATGGCCCATGCCCGGTCTTTTTCCATCAGGTTAGGCAGCGGTCCAAGGCTGAAGAACTGTACCGGCTTATCGAACGCGGATACCATGTACCAGCCGGTTAACGGGATGGCAAACATCAGCAGGTAAAGAGCGGCATGGCTTGCCGTTGACGCGGCGTTCATCCAGAACGGCAGCGGTTCAGAAGGCGGCGGCGCATGCAAAAGCCTCCATCCCAGCCGAAGGATTGCCAGCGCCAGCAGGCAGATGCCGAAGGATTTATGCCACTCGATCACCACAGGCTTCCACTCGCCCATGTACGGCAGCGACAGGCCGCAGGCCAGCATGCCGAGGATGAAAAAAGCCATTAGCCAGTGCAGGCACCGGCTAATGGTGTCATAGTGCTTCTCGGAACTACGCGCTGACAAAAGAGGCATTAAAACTCATATTCGAGGTTGAGTTTCACCGTGGTATCGGGGGCGTTCTTGGATACGCCGAACAGGACGCCGGTATCGTATCTGATCTTGCCGTATTGCCCGTAAACAACCGGGCCGGCCAGGTGCTGCTGGTTGTTGTACGGCCCCATGTCGTTCAGTTTGCCGACGTCGGCGTAATATTCAATGCCGGGTTCAAAGAGCTTGTTCATGCGGTAGCCTACGCGCAGCGCGCCGGTGCCGTCCCAGCCGGTTTCATGGTTGGGACCAAACTGGTGCGCGGCGCCGATATTGGCGATGGTGGCGATGTCGCCGAAGTCTTTTTCCAGCAGCAGCTTGAATTCGGCGTTGTTAGGCTCATGGTCGCGCGCGGCTTTTTCCAGCTCAATGTAGAAGGCGGTATCAATCCAGTTTTCGCCCGGCTTCCACGGGGCGATCACGTTTTCCCACTTGATGTTGGTGAGCTTGTTGGAATCACCATTTTCCTTTTCCATTTCCGCGCCCAGCTCGGTTTTCCACCAACTGGTGGCGCCGTATTCCAGCGCATAGACCTGGCTGAAATAATTATCCTGTTCGGGGCGGTGGTCGGCGCTGAAATTCCAGTTGGCTTCCGCGGCTACTTCACCTTTTTCCACATACGGGGCGTAGAGCTTATAGTAATCGGCGTTTGCCTGTTGAGTAATGCAAAGTAATGCGCTTGCGGAGGCAAGCATTAGTCGGGTCGGTTTCATGGGGTCCTCTGTCGGTGGGGATTATTTAGCGATCACGGTGCCTTTGGCATCGGGGTTATTGTCGTCGAAGAAGGGGTATTGGCCGGCGTCGAGCGGGCCGATATAGATTTCCGTCTGTTCGCCGGGCTTGATTTTTTCCTCGCGCTTCAGCGTGTAGCTTTCAAACTCGGCTTCCACCTTGTCGTTGTTTTTGACAATGAGTTTGACTTTCTGATCTTTTGGCACTTCCAGCGTGGCGGGCGAGAAACCGCCGCCGTTTTTAATTTCGATTGTGTAATCCTGGCAAAAAGCCGGGGCAGCAGTGAGGCCAAGAATCAGGCTGCTTAAAATCCATATATTTCGCATAAGTTCCTCCGGTAAGCGTTGAATCTCTTAGGCATAACGGATGAAATGAAAATGAAAGCGTCTGGAAATCAGTCCCGGTGTAGGCCGTGCCTGTTTGCTTAAGCCGTCATAAAACCATGTTGTAAGAGAAGTATGTTAATATATTTCAGTGCTTGGAAAGCGCTGAAAAGTTCTTTATTATATTGTGTTATGAAACCGGACCAAGCGCCACTTCCGCCCAAACCGCCGCTCAATGTGCAGTTGCAGCGGCTATGGCAGATGTTGAAAGATGCGTTGCAGGATCTGATGCGTAAGCTGCGCGACGTGGCTGGCAATAATATGACACTCGCTGAATATCACCTGGAAAAAGGTAATTACCGCGATGCCATCATACGTTTCAAGCTAGTGTTGTGGATGAACCCCAAGCATAAGGAAGGCTTGTTTGGGCTGGCCAAAACCTATGCGATTCTTCAGGAAAACGACCAAGCCATTGCCACGCTGAAGCGTCTGTTCCGCCTTGAGCCGGCCCATACCGGCGGCAGGGCGCTGATGGAATATATTAAAAACCCACCCCCGCCGGAGCCGGCTCCCATTCCCGCACCGGAAAGCCCCGTACCTGAAGCGCAGCCATGATGCATTCGGCATGGCGTGCCGCCAGCCCGGCAGATGTGCCTATGCTGGCAGCCCTGCATGCGCTTTGCTTCACGCAAGGCTGGGATGAAGCGGCGTTTGCCGGTCTGATTGAAAAGGGGGCGGAGGCTGAAATAGCCGTCATTGACGGTATGTTAGCTGGGGGGGTGCTGTGCCGGGCCGTGCTGGATGAGGCGGAAATCCTGACCTTGATGGTGCATCCCGGCTTCCGCCGGCAGGGAATTGCGCAGAAATTGATAGGTAATTATCTGAGCAACAAGCGGGAAACGCTTTCGGTGCTGTTTCTGGAGGTGGATGCGGACAATGCGGCTGCCGTATCGCTCTATGCGCAATTAGGGTTTGAGCAGGCGGGTATTCGCAAAGCCTATTATGCCGCATCTCCTTATGGCGCGGGAGATGCGCTTCTGCTGCGCAAGGCGCTATCCTAGCCCGAAACCCCGCTTCAGCGTTGACATAACGCCATTTATGCGCATGGTATCGGGCTGGAATATGGGATGAATACAGATGCTGATTGTACAGAAATTCGGCGGCACGTCGGTTGCGAATATCGAGCGCATCCGCAATGTCGCCCAGAAAGTGAAGCGTGAGCGCGACGAAGGCAACCGGGTGGCGGTGGTGGTATCGGCTATGTCGGGGGTGACCAACCAGCTGGTGGATTATGTGCAGCAGCTTTCCGCGTTGCAGACGCAGGAAGCATGGAGCGAATACGACCAGGTGGTATCCTCCGGCGAGCAGGTGACCAGCGGGCTGCTGGCGCTGGCATTGCAGGAAATCGGCATCCCGGCGCGCTCGTTCAGCGGCTGGCAGATTCCGCTGATGACTGACACGGCACATGGCAAGGCGCGCATTCAGGAAATCCCCGCGAGAGCAATGATGCAGGTACTGGATATCGGCGCGGTGGCGGTGATCGCCGGATTCCAGGGCATTACGCCCGAAGGCAGGGTAGCCACGCTCGGGCGCGGCGGCTCGGACACCTCGGCGGTGGCATTGGCGGCGGCGCTCGGCGCTGACCGCTGCGATATTTATACGGATGTGGATGGTGTTTATACCACCGACCCGCGCATCGTGCCGCAGGCGCGCAAACTTGAAAAAGTCTCCTATGAGGAGATGCTGGAAATGGCGTCACTGGGAGCAAAAGTATTGCAGACGCGTTCGGTGGAGATGGCGATGAACCACCGCGTAAAGGTGCAGGTGCTGTCGTCGTTCGCCGATACGCCCGGAACATTATTGGTCGATGAGGAGGAAATCGTGGAACAGCATCATATCACCGGTATTGCCTACAGCCGCGACGAAGCGCGCGTGACGCTGACCGGCATCGCCAACGTGCCCGGCATGTCGGCCAGACTGTTCGGGCCGCTCTCGGAAGCGGGCATCAACGTGGATATGATCGTCCAGAACGTCACTGTCGGCGGCGGCGCCACCGATATTACCTTCACCGTCACCCGCGGCGATCTGGAGCGGGCCATTAAGGTGGTGGAGAGCGTAAAAGAGCAACTGCAGTACGCCAATTTGCACACGGATAAGGCGGTGGCGAAGATTTCCGCCATCGGTGTGGGCATGCGCAGCCATGCCGGCGTTGCGGGCGTGATGTTCCGGGCGCTGGCGGAGAAGGGGATCAATATTATCGTCATTTCCACATCGGAAATCAAAATCAGCGTGCTGATTGAAGAGGATTACGTGGAACTGGCGATCCGCGCTCTGCATACCGCCTTCGGCCTTGATCAGGCGGCATGACCGCTCTGCGGAAAAAAGCTGCTAGGCAGGATATCCCCGCGCTGGTGCGGGAGCTGAATGAAGTCATTGCCGCTACGGGCGAGCCGCTGGAAGGCAATCTGTTTTATGAGCATCATGATCCGCAGTTCGTCACCGGTCCGCTGACGGAGCGTTTCGACGCCAAGCGCCGCAACCTGGTGGCGGCCTGCGAGGGACGCGGGCGTATACTGGAAATTGGGCTTAACGGCGGTCACAGCGCGCTGATGCTGCTCAGTTGCCACCCGAAGCTTGTCATGCACAGTGTCGATATTGGCAGGCACCGATATACGCCGCTTGCCGCGCAGTTTCTGCAGCAGCGCTTTCCAGGGCAATTTTTCTACCACGAGGGCGATTCGGTGCATGTATTGCCGCAACTGCGCATGCAGATGCGCGGGTGTTTTGATGTAATTCATATCGACGGTCTGCACACGCTTGCGCATTGCCGTACCGATTTCATCAATGCGCTTCCCCTTGCCAGGCCGGGGGCATGGATGATAATCGACGATACGGATATGCCGCATCTTCAGGCTTTTTATGAGTATTGTCTGTGCAGCGGCTGGCTTGTTAAAGGCATGCCGAAAAGATGGCAGGAAATACGCCATCACAAGGTCGGCAAGGTGGCACGGCGTTTTGCCGGGTAAAAGAATGCTGGAATAAGGAAGAGATAATGGAGCGCATACACGTGGCGTTTGATGAAAGCTTTGGCTTTCCCGGATTGCAGGAGCTGAATCAGCATATCGCTGAAACCGGTGAGCGTTTTACCGGAAACGCGTTTTACGGCCAGTACAAGTCCAGTCTGGTCGGCGAGCCTTTCACCGTTGAAACTGGCGATGCGCGGCATAATCTCCGCCTGCTGACCCGCTCAGCCCGGCGAGTGCTTCAGCTGGGACTGAACGGCGGGCACCTGGCGCTGATGGCGCTGGAGAACGATCCGAAGCTGGAATGGCATGTGATCGAAGCATGCAATTTCCGCTATGAGTTGGATGCGGGCTATTTCCTGCACCAGCGGTTTCCGGAGCGGTTTCAGCTTTTTACCGGACAATCTCTGCATATCCTGCCCGAGATGCGCATCCGCTGGATGGGGGTGCGGTATGATGTGATTCTGCTCGACGGCAGGCAGCCGCTGGAGCAGTTCCGCACTGATTTCTTTAATGCCCTGACCTTTGCCGAACCCGGCGCATATGTGCTGGTGGACGATGCGGGGCAGCCCGATATACGCTCTTTCACCGCGGAGTGCTTCGTGCAGGGGATGCTGTTGAGCGAGCGCCCGATAGACTGGCGGGTGGTGCGCACCATGCATGTAGGGCGGGTGGCACCGGCGATTACGGGTGATATTTAGGGCTTTACGGGTCATGAGTAGGCTATTGCGTTTTATGGTGCCTCCCTGTACTAAAAACATATTAAAGATCGAATTTTATAACGGTTTCTGCTTATGAATCTTGCATCGCTGATGAAGCGTGGCGCAGAATTTCTCGGGTGTTCCTACGCCATCATGGGCGGGGCCATGTCGTGGGTGTCGGAGCGGAATCTGGTGGCGGCGCTCTCGGAGGCGGGCGCGTTCGGGGTAATTGCGGCGTCTTCCATGCCGCCGCAGCTGCTGGAGGAGGAAATCCGCGCCACCCGGGCGCTGACCGGCAAGCCTTTCGGCGTCAATTTGATTTTGATGCATCCGCAGATCGAGGAGCTGATTGCCGTCTGCACGCGCAACCAAGTGGGGCATGTGGTGCTGGCAGGGGGTATCCCGAGCGCGGCGCAGATCCGGCAGGTGAAGGAGGGGGGCGCGAAAGCCGTATGCTTCGCGCCGTCGCCGATCATTGCCCGCAAGCTGGTGAAGTTGGGGGCGGATGCGCTGATCATTGAGGGTACGGAAGCGGGCGGGCATATCGGCCCGGTTTCCACGTCGGTGCTGGCGCAGGAAATTTTGCCGCAGGTGCGCGAGGTGCCAGTGTTCGTGGCCGGCGGCATCGGGCGCGGTGAGGCTATCGTATCGTATCTTGAAATGGGGGCGGCGGGCGTGCAGCTGGGCACGCGCTTTGTCTGCGCCAGCGAATCCATCGCGCATGCGAATTTCAAGCAGGCGTTTATCCGCGCCCATGCGCGCGATGCGGGAGTGAGTACGCAGGTGGACCCGGAATTTCCGGTCATCCCGGTGCGGGCGCTCTCCAATAAGGCTACCGAGGATTTCATTCGCTTCCAGACCGAGGTGATCGGCAAATATAAAAGCGGTGCCTTGGAGAAGAAGGAGGCGCAGTTGGCCATTGAGCATTTTTGGGCGGGGGCGCTGCGGCGCGCGGTGATCGACGGAGATGTGGAGCGCGGGTCGGTGATGGCGGGCCAGAGTGTCGGCATGGTCACCGCCGTGCAGCCGGTGAAGGAAATCATTGCCGAGCTGATGGCGCAAGGGGAAGCCTATCTTCAGCAACGCTGTCAAAAAGTCGCTTGATTTTTGGCGCTTATTGCGCTCACCTCCATTTGCGCCTGCCTGCCATTTAACGAGCGTTCATGACCCTGCAGTCTTCCTCCCTTGCCCTCCTTAGCGCCATTCGCGACATCATGGCTTCGCCCGTGTCGGCGCAGGCGCGGCTGGATCTGGTGGTCAAAACCATCGCCAGTGGGTTCGCCTCGGAGGTCTGTTCGGTTTACCTGCTGCGGGCGGGCGATATTCTGGAGCTGTTCGCCAGCGAAGGGCTCAATCCCGGCTCGGTGCATTTAACACGGCTGAATGTGGGGGAAGGGCTGGTGGGCGAAATCGCCGCCGTGTCCGAGCCGATTAATCTCGCCGAAGCGGCGATGCATCCGCGCTATGTCTACCGCCCGGAAACGGGGGAAGAAATCTATCACTCTTTCGTCGGCGTGCCGATTATGCAGGCAGGAAGGGTGATCGGCGTGCTGGTGGTGCAGGGCAAGGAAGCACGCAGCTTCACGCCGGAACAGGTGGCGGTGCTTCAGACGGTGGCGATGGTCCTATCGGAACTTGCCGTCTCCAATCAATTTGTAAGTGTTAGCGAGCTGGAGACGGCGACCTCGGCGGCAATGCTCGCGCAGAAGCGCGTTGGCATCCGCCTCTCGCCCGGTATCGCGCAGGCGCCGGCGGTATTATTTGAATCGCGCCGTGCGATTACGCAGCTGGTATCAAGCGATGAAACCGCTGAGAAAACACGGCTGGAAGCAGCGCTTTTGCGCCTGCAGAACGCGCTGGAGGAAATGCTGGAAGCGGCGCGCGCGCATGCGAAACTGGAAGAACATGATATCCTGGAAGCTTATTTATTGCTGACGCATGACAAGGGCTGGCATACGCGCATTGAAAGCGCCATCGCCTCCGGCCTCACCGCCGAGGCGGCGGTGCGCAAGGTTGAGGAAGAGCTGCGCGCGCGCATGACGCAGGTGAGCAATCCTTATATCCGGGAACGCATGCAGGATCTGGAGGAAATTTCTAACCGGTTGATTGCGCAATTGCTGGGGGATGGCGCGGAGAATGCGCATGTGCTGCCGGAGAAATACATTCTGGTGGCCCGCTCTATTGGCCCGGCGGAGATACTGGAGCTGGATAGCGGGCGCATTTGCGGGCTGGTGCTGGAGGAGGGGTCGGCCTCGTCGCACACGGCAGTGGTGGCGCGTGCGATGGATCTGCCGGCGATTGCCGGTGTGGAGCGCGCCAGCTCGATCATCCATACCGGCGACATGCTGATTCTGGATGCGGATGCGGGCGAGCTGCATATTCGCCCATCAGATGATTTATTGCAGATCATGGAGGAAAAGCGCCGCTTGCTGGAAGAGCGCAAGGCGCATTACGCCACGCTGATTCCGCTGCCGCCGGTAACTCAGGATGGCGTGCGCATCTCGCTTAACATCAATGCCGGGCTGGTGGTGAATAAGGAATCACTGGAACATGCGGGGGTGGATGGTATCGGCCTGTACCGTACCGAGCTGCCCTACATGGCGGCAGCGCATTTCCCTTCAGTAGAGATGCAGACGGCCTTATACCGCAGCGTGCTGGAGGATGCCGGGGACAAGCGTGTCACCTTCCGCAGCCTCGATATCGGTGGCGATAAGGCGGTGCCGTATTTCACTTTTCCGCGCGAGGAAAACCCCGCCATGGGCTGGCGCGGCGCGCGCATCTACCTTGACCGGCCGCGCATGCTGCAGGATCAGCTGACCGGTCTGATACGCGCAAGCGACGGAAAAGAGCTTTCGCTGATGTTTCCCTTCATTGCACAGACCGGTGAAATCCGCGTGCTGAAAGAGCTGCTATCGCGCGCGCTGGAAAGTGAGCGCAAGCAATATGGGCGCGCGCCGAGCCGCCTGCGCGTGGGGGTGATGCTGGAGATTCCCTCGCTGCTGTGGCAATTGCCGGAGCTGGTGCGCACGGTGGATTTCATCGCCATCGGCAGCAATGATTTGCTGCAATTCTTCTTCGCCTGCGACCGCGGCAGCGAGCAGGTGGCCGAGCGGTATGATCCGCTGTCGCCGGTGGTGCTGCGCATGATCGCGCAGGTGGCGGATGCCTGCCGGGAGGCGCAGGTGGACTTAAGCTTCTGCGGCGACATGGCGCGCAAGCCCCTGGAAACGATGGCGCTGATTGGCAGTGGCGTGGAGAGCCTTTCCATGCCATCCTCTGCGCTGGCGCCGGTAAAGGAAATGGTGCGCTCCCTGCGCCTGAAGGAGCTGCGCGATTATTTGCGCCCGCTCATGCAACTCGATGTGCCTTCCTTGCGCAACCGCCTGCAGGAGTATGCGCACGACCATTCCATCATCGTGTAGCGCCATGTCCAGCGAGGAATATGAAGCCATTGGACGTCGGCTGCGTAACACCCGGCTGCATCACCGCCTGTCAATACGGGAGGCCTCGCAGCAGCTGCATATCCGCGCGCAGTATCTGGAAGCGCTGGAAAACGGCACGCCGGAGGCGCTGCCGGGGCTGATCTATGCCAAGGGTTACCTTCAGCGCTACTGCGCCTATCTCGGGCTGGATGAGGCGGAGCTGACCGAAGCCTTCGAGCAGGCGGGAGTGTTCCCGCAGCGCCGGCTATTCCATTTCCCTGAAATCCTCAACCGCGCCCGTGAGCCGAGCCGATTGCTGGCCTGGTCCAGTTCCTCTGGGGCGGCCATAATGCTGGCATTATGGGTGGCCTTTGCGCCCAAGCCTATGAAATTGAATGCGCTTATCCCGCTTCCAGTCAGCCAGCAGGTGCTGGAATTACTGCCCAAGCCTTGCCGTGAAGCCGATGCACCCGGTTATCCGCCTTGTTATTGGAAAAGAGGAAGACCTAGCTTGATTTATAAAGTATTTTAATATCTAAAGCTTATTATCAATTTGAGATTGCTTTTTTATACTAAATAATATTAATATTTATTTAAATAAAAGTCAATATGATACATTGTTAATGTAATTTATATGGAGTGGAAAATGCAGAAATTAATTGGCTTATTTGAGGTCATTGTATGTATCGCTGCATTTATAGGTGCTACTGTAATTTTAAGTAATTATGCCTCTGCTACAGACGTAAAAATGGGTAAAACAAGCGGCCGAAAATTATTGCCTCCAGAAGAATCATCAACCTCGTCTGAATCTACTGAATCTACTAGTGAAGAAAGCTCATCAGAGGAAGAACCCGAAATGACTATAGATACTATTCCTACAAGTATTATGCATTAAGATAGAAGTTTTTAATGTTACCATTTAATATAGCCCTTCTTTTAAAAGTAGGGCTATTTTTTTATAAAACATCTTATCTTATGATGTTTTATCTAATCATATTAATTAATAACCAATCAAGCTTTTACTGATGCCTCTGCAAAAGGAAACTGTTCCAGTCACTATCAGCAATGTCGTAATAGGCGGTGGCGCGCCGGTTGTGGTACAGTCGATGACTAATACCGATACAGCGGATA
>CAYPEF010000011.1:0-16229 GCA_964409675.1 uncultured Rickettsiales bacterium
CGAATATAAGAAAGTGCAGGATGATGGCTTCGCGGCATAAACCCTCCTTTGCATCCAACTTAAAGATTGTCACCCCGCCGGTGAGCAGGGTCTGGTGGAAAATGTGATGCATTTTCCTGCGTTGCAAAGCAACGCACCCGGATCCCGCAACAAGCGCGGGATGACAAATCCGGAAAATACGTTTATCCTCCCATCATCCTCAGAAAGCCCCCGCATGTCCACCGCTTTAGCCTTCACGTCCGATTCCCTCCTATGCGAACGCTCCTTTTCGGGTAAGCGCTGGCTGCTCCACCCCACCGATAGCCACCTCGCCGCCGCGCTCGCCCGCGAGCAGCAGATTTCTCCCTTGCTGGCGCGCATCCTGACTGCGCGCGGCGTCACGCCGGAAACGGCGGAAGAATATTTGCGCCCAAGCCTGAAAGCTTCCCTGCCCGACCCGTGCCACCTGCTGGATATGGACATCGCCGCCGAGCGCGTGGCCGCCGCCATCATCGGCGGCGAAAAGATCGCCATTTTCGGCGATTACGACGTGGACGGCGCCACCTCCACCGCCCTGCTGCTGCGCTACTTCCGCGCACTTGGGCGCGACGCCATCCCCTACATCCCCGACCGCATGAAGGAAGGTTACGGCCCCAACGCCCCGGCGCTGCTAAAACTGAAAGACCAAGGCGCATCGCTCATCATCACCGTCGATTGCGGTACGCTTTCCTTCGCCCCCATTGAGGAAGCAAGCAATGCCGGGTTGGATATCGTCGTTATCGACCACCACCAGGGCGAGGCACGCCGCCCGAAAGCGCTCGCCATCGTCAATCCCAACCGGCTGGATGAAACCTCCCCCTGCCGCCAGTTGGCGGCAGTGGGGGTGGCGTTCCTGCTGATCGTGGCCGTCAGCCGCATCTTGCGCAAGGACGGTTTCTTTGCCCGCCATCCCGAACCGGACCTTAAGTCCCTGCTCGACATCGTGGCGCTCGGCACTATCTGCGACATGGTGCCGCTCACCGGCGTCAACCGCGCATTCGTCACGCAAGGACTGAAAGTGATGGCGGCGCGCGGCAATCTCGGCATCCGCACATTATTGGACGTGGCGCGCGTTGATACCGCGCCCACGCCTTACCATGCCGGCTTCATCCTCGGCCCGCGCGTAAACGCCGGCGGGCGCGTCGGCAGCAGCGAATACGGCACCCGCCTGCTCGCTACCGAAGACGCCGCCGAAGCCCTTTTCCTCGCCCGCGAGCTGGACCGCTTCAACGAGGAGCGCAAGGCCATCGAAGCCATGATGCTGGAAGACGCGCTCGCGCAGGCTGAAATGCGGCAGGCGGATGATCTCATTATCTTGCATGGCGATTCCTGGCACCCGGGCGTGATCGGCATCATCGCCGGGCGCATTAAAGAACGTTACGGCAAGCCCGCCGCCGCCGTCGCCTTCATGGACGGCGTTGGCAAAGCCTCGGCGCGCTCGGTGAACGGCTTCGATTTCGGCGCAGCCGTGATCGCCGCGTGCAATGAAGGGCTACTGGTGCAGGGCGGCGGCCACGCCATGGCGGCGGGCTTCACCGTCGAGCAGGCGCAGCTGGAGCCCTTACGCGATTTCCTCACCCAGCGTCTGCAGCGCGTGCGCCATGTGCTGGCGGAGGCGCAGCAAATGTTTATCGACGGCTGCATCTCCGTCGGCGGTGCCACGCCGGAGCTGGCGAAAGAGCTGGAACTGGCCGGTCCTTACGGTTCCGGCAATCCGCAACCGAAGATCATGGTCCAGCGCGCAAAATTGGTGCAAGTGATGCCCGTTGGCGCTGACCATCTCCGTCTGATCCTCATCGACGCCACCGGCCTTCCGGGCCGTCTAACCGCCATGGCCTTCCGCGCCGCCACCACTCCGCTGGGGCAGGCGCTGCAACGCGTGCAAGGCCGTACGCTTAACATAGCCGGGACCCTCAAAGCCGATAGCTGGATGGGCAAAACCACCGCCTGCCTGCACGTGGACGATGCGGCAGAATGCATATAATATCATTTATGTCACCCCGCCGCATGGCGGGGTCTGGGGAAAATGAAGTGCATTTTCCGGCATTGCTTTGCAATGCCACCGGATCCCGCGACAAGCGCGTGATGACAGGCCATCATGGATCCCCACCCCCAAAACCCATTGCATCCGCGAGCAAACCTACCTACAGTCGAATGCATTGCAATCATCCGAGGAGACGGCGTGAGCCTGCCCGCACTGAAAAAACCGAGCGTTATCCCCGGCTTCGGGCTCAGCCTGAGCTTTACGCTTTTCTATCTCGGGCTGGTCGCGCTGGTGCCGCTTTCCGGCCTGTTCTTCAAGGCCTCGGCGCTGAGCGGGCCGCAACTGTGGGAAACCGTCACCAACCCACGCGTGATGCATGCCTATAAAATCAGCTTCGGCCTGTCGTTCCTCGCGGCGCTCATCAATACCTTTTTCGGCCTGATCGTCGCCTGGGTGCTGGTACGCTATCCCTTCCCGGGCAAGAAGCTGGTGGATGCGATGGTCGATCTCCCCTTCGCCCTGCCCACCGCGGTAGCAGGCATCGCGCTCACCGCCATTTACGCGCCCGACGGCTGGATCGGGCAATTCTTCGCGCCGCTGGATATCCAGATCGCCTTCGCCCCGCCCGGCATCATGATTGCGCTGCTCTTTATCGGCCTGCCCTTCGTGGTGCGCACCGTTGAGCCGATCCTGCAGGATATCGACAAGGAAATCGAGGAAGCCGCGCTCTCGCTTGGGGCCACGCGCTGGCAGACCTTCTGGAAAATCCTGCTGCCGATGCTCACCCCCGCTCTCCTTACCGGCTTCGCCATGGCGTTCGCACGCGGACTCGGTGAATACGGCTCGGTGATTTTCATCGCCGGCAATATCCCGTTTAAATCCGAGATCATTCCGCTCCTTATCGTCACCAAGCTGGAGCAGTACGACATCCCCGGCGCCACCGCCATCGCCTGCGTGATGCTGGTTGCTTCCTTCATCATGCTGTTCGTGATCAACTGGCTGCAGAAATGGTCCGGCACGCGGAAAGGCGGGCATTGATGATCAACCAGGCTTCCGCCACCGCCGAGCCGAAATCCGTGCGCTACCTGCTGACCGCGCTTGCGCTCGGCTTCATGGCCGTGCTGATCCTGCTGCCGCTGGTTGCCGTATTTATGGAAGCCTTCCGGCAGGGTCCAGGAAAATACGTCGAAGCACTGGCCGAGCCGAACGCGCTCTCGGCCATCAAGCTCACCGTGCTGGTAGCGCTGATCGCCGTGCCCTTGAACGTGGTATTCGGCCTGGCCGCCGCCTGGTCGGTGACGAAATTCGATTTCGTCGGCAAACGCCTGCTGATTACGCTGATCGACCTGCCCTTCTCTGTCTCCCCCGTTATATCGGGCCTGATTTACGTGCTGCTGTTCGGCACGCACAGCCTGATCGGCGCGTGGCTGGTGGAGCATGACGTGCAGATCATCTTCGCCGTGCCGGGGCTGGTGATTGCGACCGTCTTCGTCACCCTTCCCTTCGTCGCACGTGAGCTGATTCCCCTGATGGAAGAACAGGGCACCGAAGCCGAGGAAGCCGCCGTCATGCTCGGTGCGAACGGCTGGCAGACATTCTGGAACGTGACGCTCCCCAACGTCAAATGGGCGCTACTCTACGGCGTGCTGCTATGCAACGCGCGCGCCATGGGCGAGTTCGGCGCGGTGTCGGTGGTGTCCGGCCATATCAAGGGAAAAACCAACACCATCCCGCTGCAGGTGGAGATTCTTTATAATGAATATAATTTCGTTGCCGCCTTCGCGGTGGCGTCCATCCTTACCATCCTCGCCGTGGTTACGCTGGGCTTAAAAAGCCTGGTGGAACTGAAATTCGGGCAGGACGAAAAAGAGAGTGAGTAAAGGGCCGCGCATGAGCATACAGGTGAAAAACATCAACAAGCGCTATAATGATTTTATCGCGCTGAATAATGTGAGCCTTGAGGTGAAAACCGGCGAGCTGATCGCGCTCTTAGGCCCCTCCGGCTCCGGCAAGACCACGCTTTTGCGCATTATCGCCGGACTTGATTTTGCTGACTCGGGCAGCGTGCTGATCGAAGGTCAGGAAGCCGGCGGCATGAACATCAAGGAGCGCAATGTCGGCTTCGTCTTCCAACATTACGCGCTGTTCAAGCATATGACGGTTTACGATAACGTCGCCTTCGGCCTGCGCGTGCGCCCGAAGCAGATACGTCCCTCCGAAACGGAAGTGCGTGAGCGGGTGATGAAGCTGTTGCAACTAGTGCATCTCGATAAATTCCACGACCGCTACCCCACCCAGCTCTCCGGCGGCCAGCGCCAGCGCGTGGCCCTCGCCCGCGCTCTGGCCGTGGAGCCAAAGCTTTTATTGCTTGATGAACCTTTCGGCGCGCTGGACGCCAAGGTGCGCAAAGAACTGCGCCGCTGGCTGAGACGCCTGCATGACGACATCCACATCACCAGCATCTTCGTCACCCACGATCAGGAAGAAGCCATGGAAGTGGCCGACCGCGTGGTGGTGATGAACCAGGGCGCAATCGAACAAGTGGGCAGCCCCGAGGATGTCTATCACCGCCCCTCCAACGGCTTCGTCTATGACTTCCTCGGCAATTACAATGAATTCGCCGGCTGGCGCGACGAGCGCGGCATGATCCACCTCGCCGAGGACGATCTGCTGGAAGCCCCAGCCAGCGTCACCCAGCCTGCCATCCCCAAATCGCCCCGCCAGTGGCTGGCGCGCTACCCGGAAGTCGGTGGACTCTTGAAACGCGTACTCCCCGGCATCAATGCCGAGCCCGCCCATCCCGAAGAAGTGCCGACCGCCCCGCCCCTCTCCGCCCGCCAGCGCATGCGGGCCCGCCTCGCCGAGCGCGGCACGCCGGTTCGCGTCTTCGCCCGCCCGCACGAGATGTTCATCACCCGCACGCCCGAGCAGGGGCATGAGTATATCCCGGTCACGGTGATCCACATCAACCCCGCCGGTTCACTAGCCAAGATTGAAATGCAGCGCAAAAACGGCATGATACTGCAGGCGGAAGTCCCCAAAACCATCATCGACTCCCTGCATATCCGCAAGAATGACGAACTGCTGGTCCGGCCAAAGAATGTAAGGGTGTTTGAGTAAACCTACCCTGTTCTTATTATCCTGAATATACACAAAGTGCATTACCGTCATTCCGGCCTGCGCCGGAATGACAAACAAGCGGATATGCAGAAACCATTTCCTTTTTGTGCTCGAATCATTAAGGTAAGCGTATAAGAGTTAACAGGACTGTGATGAGCGGCTGGAAGCAGAATATCCCCAACTATTTGACCTATTTCCGCATCGCCGTCATCCCGGCGCTGGTGGCAGCGTCATACCTGCATACGTATTGGCTGTGCGCCCTGCTGTTTTTCCTCGCAGGCCTCACCGATTGGTTGGACGGATATGTCGCCCGTGCACTGAAAGCGCAAAGCAATGTCGGCCGTTTCCTCGACCCCATCGCCGACAAGCTATTGGTGGCCACCGCGCTGATGCTGCTGGTCAGCCATGGCCGCGAGAATCTGGCTGTAGGCCGCGCCATGATGATACCCGCCATCGCCATCGTCTGCCGCGAAATCCTCGTCTCGGGCCTGCGCGAATATCTGGCGGAAATCCATATCGGCATCCCAGTCAGCCGACTTGCTAAATACAAGACCGCCGCCCAGATGCTGGCGATTTTCCTCCTCCTCTGGGCCCCCGACGCCCCCGACTGGCTCTATGCCGGGTTTGCCGGTAACATTCTCCTCTGGATTGCCGCCCTGCTTACCCTCGTCACCGGTTATGCGTACTGCAAGACCGGGTGGAAGCATATGTAGCCATCCCGTTACCCCGGCGCAGTCCGGGATGACAGGAAATATTTACAGCAAATCCTGGTATTCCTTGTGCCGCCTGATATAGGCCTCCGCGAAACTGCAAAGCGGCACCACCCGCAATCGCGCTTTTCGCGCCTCCTCCAGCGCGAACTTCACCAGCGCCGAGCCAATACCGCGATTTTCCAGCGCCTTCGGCACGCCGACATGCGTAATCACCAGCCGCTCGCCCTGCCGAAGATAATCGGCAACGGCGGTTTCGCCGTCCTGCTGTAGCTCATAGCGGCTCTTGGCGTCGTTGCGGGTAATATCCAGCGCCTGTTCCATGGCATTTCCTGTTTTGTCATCCCGAACATAAGCGAGGGATCCTAGATTCCTCACTTATGTTCGGGATGACAAATAATGCATCAGCGTTCCATACGAAGCAGCGCCTGCGCCAGGGCGCGGTAGGCGCTGGCCGCTTCGCCTTGCGCCGGGAGTGTGAGCGCGTTTTGTCCCGCATCGGCGGCCTCGCGCAATCCCTGTTCCATCGGCACCTGCGCAAGCAGCTTCATGCCGAACTCAGCCGCCAGCGCCTGCCCGCCGCCCGCGCCGAACAGCGCATGGCGGTTGCCCGCCGGGTCGGTGAACCAGCTCATATTCTCCACTACCCCCAGCAACAGCACATCGAGCTTACGGAAGGTTTCGGCGCATTTGCGCGCATCCTCTACCGCCACCGCCTGCGGGGTAGTAACAATGACCGCCCCGTCTATCGGCGTTTGCTGCGCCAAGCTTAAATGAATATCGCCGGTACCGGGCGGCATGTCGATGAGCAAAATATCCAGATCGTCCCAGTGGGTTGCCCGCAGTAATTGCGAAAGCGCCTTGGTGATCATCGGCCCGCGCAGGATCGCCGCCTTGTCGGGAATCACGAACCCGATCGACATGCAGGGGATGCCATTCCCCCGTGGCGGCAGCATTTTATCATCCTTTAATTCCGGCTGCCCCTGCACAAGCAGTCCCAGCATGCGCGGGATGGAGGGGCCGTAAATATCCGCATCCAACAGCCCCACTCGCGCGCCAGCTTCCGCCAGCGCCAGTGCGAGATTGACCGAGGTGGTGGATTTGCCCACCCCGCCCTTGCCCGAAGCCACCGCAATAATCCGCTTCACCCCCTCCACCGGCTGCCGGTTCCACACCGCCCGCCCGCGCTCCGGCGTGGACGGCGCATCCTGATGCGCCGTCAATACCGCCGTCACGGCGCGTATGCCGGGAATGCTTGCCGCCGCCTTCTCGCACGCCGCGCGCAGGCGCTCGCCGTTATCTCGCATCGAAGGCGGCACGGTGATGAGAAATCCAGCCTTGCCGTCTTTCACCGTCACGCCGGAAATGCGCCCCGCCGAGACGGGATTACCGCTCTCGGGGTCGGCGACGCGCGCCAGCGCGGCCAGAATATCTTCGCGAGTGGGTGATGGCATAGGCTTGTGATTCGTAACGCTTCCCCCTATATAGGATGGATTGCAGCGTTTACCAGAGGAAAGAGGCATCGATGGCATGGGGCGACGGAGGCAAGGGCGGCTGGCAGGGCGGCCCCTGGGGAAATCCGGGAGGAAATTCGGGCGGCGGCAAGGATAACCGCCCCGGTAACGAGCCCCCCAAGCGCCCGCAGCCGCCGCAGAACGACCTCGACGAGCTGATCCGCCGCAGCCGCGAACACTGGAGCCGCATGTGGGGCAGCGGCAATGGAAGCGGCCCCAGCGGCCCCGACCATACCGGCAAGCTGATCCTGCTGATGGTCGGCGGCCTGGCGCTGCTCTGGGCGCTCTCCGGCATCTACCTGGTAAAAACCGACGAACAGGGCGTGGTGATGCGCTTCGGCGAATTCCACCACACCGATACGCCCGGCATCAACTACCACCTGCCCTACCCCATCGAAATGGTGAAAACCCCGCGCGTCACGGTGCGCAACCGCGTCGAAATCGGCTTCCGCTCCGGCGGCAGCCGCGCCAACGCCAAGGGCGAAACGCCGGTGCCGGAAGAAAGCCTGATGCTGACCGGCGATGAAAACATCGTCGATATCAATTTCGAAGTGCAGTGGATCATCAGCGACGCCGCCAAGTACCTCTTCAATATCCGCAACCCTGAGGAAACCGTGAAAGCCATCTCCGAAAGCGCCATGCGCGAAGTGATTGGCCGCACGCAGATCGCCACCGTTCTCGCCCCGGGCCGCGAGCAGGTGGAACTCTCCACCAAAAAGTTGATCCAGGATACGCTTGATGCTTACGGCGCCGGCATCAAGATCATGACGGTGAATTTGCGCGACGTGAACCCGCCCGCGCAGGTCATCGACGCTTTCCGCGACGTGCAGTCCGCCCGTTCCGACATGGAAACCGAGCGCAACAAGGCTGAAGCCTACCGCAACGACATCATCCCCCGCGCCCGCGGCCAGGCCAGCCAGATCACGCAGGACGCCGAGGCCTACCGCCAGGAAGTCGTCGCCCGCGCGCAGGGAGAAGCCTCGCGCTTCCTTTCAGTCTATAACGAATATAAGCAGGCGCGCGAAGTCACCCGCCAGCGCATTTACCTGGAAACCATGGAAGATACACTGCAGGGCGCAACCAAGGTGATTCTGGATAAAACCGGCGGTGCGGTGCCCTACCTGCCGCTGCCGGAGCTGAAATCCCCCGCCCGCGCCACTGAGGAGGCCAAGCCATGAACGCGCAGACCAAAGCCACCTTCATCGCTGTCGTACTGGTCGGCATTTTGTTCGTCCTCAGCAATGCGTTTTTCGTATTGCAGCAGACCGAGCAGGCGCTGGTGCTGCAATTCGGACGTCCGATCAAGGTGGAGCAGGAAGCGGGCCTGAAATGGAAAATCCCCTTCGTTCAGAATGTGGAATTTTTCGATAAGCGCCTGCTCGATTTCAACGCCGAGCCGAAGGAAGTCACCGCCGCCGACCAGAAGCGCCTGATCGTGGACGCCTTCGTGCGCTACCGCATCGTCGACCCCTTGCGCTTCAAGCAAACCGTCGGCACCGAGGCTACCATGCGCCTGCGGCTGAATTCCTACCTGGAATCCTCGCTCAAGCAGGTGCTGGGCAAGGTGCCACTTGCCGCCATCGTCTCCGAGCAACGCACCCATATCATGGAGGAAGTGCGCGGGCTGGTGAACGCTCAGGCGGCCGGTGCGCAGCTGGATGAAAACGGCAACGTCATCCCCGGCAACGAAGCGGAAGGCTTCGGCATCGAAGTGGCGGACCTGCGCATCATGCGCGCCGATCTGCCGCAGGCGAACTCTGAAAGCATTTACCGCCGCATGCAGACCGAGCGAGAGCGTGAAGCCAAGCAATTCCGCGCCCAAGGCGCTGAAGACGCCCAGAAAATCCGCGCCGAAGCCGAGAAGGAACGCACCATCCTGATTGCTGAAGCCAATAAAAAAGCCCAGGAAATCCGTGGGCAGGGCGACCGTGAAGCCACCCGCATCTTCGCCGAAGCCTACGGCCAGGACGCCGATTTCTTCAAATTCTACCGCACCATGCAGGCCTACCGCAAAACCCTTTCTCCAAAGGATACCACACTGGTCCTCTCTCCGCAGGACGGCTTCCTCGACTACCTCGGCAAAGGCGTGAGAGCTGAGCGTTAATTCATGCCGCACTCCAGCCAAACCACCAGCAACATGAATGAATAGCCCGCTATTTGGTGCCCGTTCTCCATCGGCCTGCTGTTGGTGCTGAAGCCCCACTGCGCAGAACCCTTTATATGCGCACCTGGCCATGCTGGAGATGGGCAAAGAAATAGGAAGCCGTTTTTTGAATGGCATGAAGCCCTTGCATATTCTTTACCAGGCACAGGAAATGCCAATCATTGCACCTGCATAGTCAGGCTTTTCCTTTTGAATCCAGATGGACGGCCTGCAGCAGTTCAGGCTAATATCTTATGGAGAATCAAGTAAAATAATTATAAGAAGGCTGGATGTTGCACATGGCGTTAACAATCCATTAATTGCAAAGTGCTACTTTTCTAAGATGGTACGCAATCACAAGTACGGGTTTACCCTGATCGAACTTTCTATCGGACTTGTAATTATAGGTCTGATCGTGGGAGGCGTGCTTGTGGGGCGTGATTTGATTGCCGAGGCGGAAATACGCAGCAATATATCTCAACTCGAGTCGTTTAAAACAGCAGCAAATGTATTCAGTCAAAAATACGACTGCATGCCAGGGGACTGTGATAAGGCAACAACATATTTCGGTCAGAATCCGGCTCCTTGCTCTCAGCAATCGGTGAGTGACACGCTGACAACCATGACATGCAATGGCAATGGCGATGAGATACTTGGTACTGATTATTCCAACCAGTTTGAGCATATGCTGTTTTGGCAGCACTTGGCGGCAGCTGGTCTTATTTCCGGCAACTATAGCGGACAAGTCTCATCGGCGAACACAGGTGCTTATAGAGATTCCGCAGCTGGCGTAAACGTACCTGCATCAAAGATCAACGGGGCCTCATGGTCGGCTGATCATCTTAAGTCTGACCAAATGCAAATGATACTTACTTCCTATTCCGGGTGGCTGTTAAATACCAATATTCCGGCAGGCGGCATCTTCCACTTGGGATTAGGCGGAAAAGATGTTTGTGGCGTTGCAATGTGCAATACTCTATCAGATGGAGCTGCACTTACACCGTTTCAAGCTTTGAGTATTGATCGAAAGATTGACGATGGCCAGCCTGGTACTGGATCGGTTCAAGCTTACTATGCGGTTCTTGCTAATGGCGCATGGCACGTCAACTGTGTGGACCAAAGCGGAATCAATGCCGCCTACAAAACTTCTGTATCAACAGCGGAATGTGCGCTGCTATTTTATCAGTCGTTCTAACAATGCATCTGCCTGTAACTATTATGGCTTCCAAGTATTATTCTGTGCAGCAATCTGACATCATGCCGTGGAAGTATATGAAAATTGCATAGCGCAGGTACAGCGTACGTCATTTGGTAGCATGATAATCTCTTATTGCCGATTTAAGATTATTTGAGTAGCCTTTCGCAGTACTTTTCTCTCTTTGCTGTATTCAGGTTAATGCTATATTATCTGCGAAATGAGAGTCGATATTTTTACGCATAAGGCAATCGCATACTCCCCCCGCCTGCAAGAGGATTTGGGGGGGAACTTTTCTTGCAAAGGAGAGGCTAGCCCGCATTCCCCCACCCTTCCTCCCCCGCAAGCGGGGGAGGTGAATATCCGCACCGCCACCGTCGCCGATGTGCCGCTAATCTTGAGTATGATCCGGGAACTCGCCGAGTTTGAAAAACTCGCCCATGAAGTCACCGCCACCGAAGCGCAGTTGCATAAAACCCTGTTCGGTGAAAACCCCTCGGCGGAAGTGCTGTTGGCCTATGCAGGCAACGCGCCCGCCGGATTCTGTCTTTTTTTTCATAATTACTCCACCTTCCTGGCAAAGCCGGGGGTGTATATCGAGGACATCTTCATTCGCTCCGCCTTTCGCAGCCAGGGCATCGGCATGGCGCTATTTGACGAAATCAAGCGCCTGGCCCGCGCGCGCGAATGCGGACGGATTGAATGGTCGGTACTTGACTGGAACACGAAAGCTACCCAGTTTTATGAGAAACTCGGCGCGCAGGCGATGAATGAATGGACCGTCTACCGCCTGACTGAGCACCAATTCAACGAATAAAGGAAATATTATGCGCCGCCTTGCAGGAATCTTAGGGATCGCCCTCACCAGCACCATGCTCTCCTTCAGCCAGCCGGTGCTGGCGCAAGCGCGTGAAGTGCCCGGCAGCTTTGCCGATTTGGTGGAAAAACTTTCTCCGGCAGTGGTCAACATCTCCACCACGCAGAAAATCAAGGGCGGCGGCGTCAATATCCTCGGCATGCCGCTCGACCAGCTGCCCGACACGCCGGAAATGGAGCCGTTCAAGGAATTCTTCGACCGTTTCGGCGGCGGACGTGAGGGCAAGGACGGCGACGGGCCGGAACAGGAAGTCACCTCCCTCGGCTCCGGATTTATCATTGACGCCGCCGGCTATATCATCACCAATTACCACGTGATCGACGCCGCCGAAGACGTTACCGTCACCTTAACCGACAAATCACAGTACAAAGCCAAGATCGTCGGGCGTGACAAGAAAACCGACCTCGCGCTGCTGAAGATCGACGCCAAGAAAGACCTCCCCTTCGTCTCTCTCGGCGATTCCGACGCTGCGCGCGTCGGCGACTGGGTAATCGCCATCGGCAACCCGTTCGGCGTCGGCGGCGCGGTGACGGCAGGCATCCTCTACGCCCGCCAGCGCAGCATCCACGCCGGTCCGTTCGACGATTTCCTGCAGACCGACGCCTCGATCAACCGCGGCAATTCCGGCGGCCCGCTGTTTGATATGCAAGGCAAGGTGATCGGCATCAACTCCGCCATCTTCTCGCCCTCCGGCGGCAATATCGGCATCGGCTTCGCCGTGCCCTCGGCCATTGCCAAACCGGTGATCGAGCAGCTGAAACAATTTGGCCGCACCCACCGCGGCTGGCTCGGCGTGAAAATCCAGGAAGTCACCGACGAAGTAGCCGAGAGCATGGGGCTGCCGAACACAAACGGCGCGCTGGTGCTGGAATCCAGCCCCGACAGCCCGGCGGGCAAAGCCGGCATCAAAGCCGGAGACGTCATTACCCAGTATAACGGTAAGGACATCACCGAAATGCGCTTCCTGCCGCGCATGGTGGCCGAAACCAAGATCGGTTCCTCCGTACCGGTCACCGTCTGGCGGTCCGGCAAGGCGCAGGCCTACACCATCACCATCGGCGAGCTAAAGGAAGACGACGACAGCAAAGGCAAGCCCGAGCGCGAAAGTAAGGGCGACACCGCCCACCCCGCTGGCACCAAGAACGTAATGGGCATCCACCTCGCCCCCATTACCTCGGAGCTGCGCGGCGAATACCAGTTGGATGACCAGCTGAAAACAGGCCTGGTGGTGCTGGACGTCGATAAAAACTCTGAAGCCGCCAAACGCGGCTTCCGCGAAGGCGACGTCATCACCGAAGCCAACAACGCCCCTGTCTCAAATGCGGACGATCTTCAGAAGCAACTGAACGAGGCCAAGAAAATGGGCCGTAAATATGCAATGTTAAAAGTAATTCGTGAGAAAGAAGCAGCTTTTGTGACGATTCCGACGGAGGAGACAAAAATTAAAAAAGATTAGATTTAAATGCTTTGGACTTTTTCATTCATTATTTATTTGACTTGAACAGGTTAAGTACTGCATAGGCCTTGTACGTATATCGCGTTAAGGATTATGAGCATTCATCTTAGAGTTACCCAAGAACAGGCGGAGCGAGAAATCGCACTGTGCAAGAACAATATCCTTGCACATCAGAAAGCGATTGGCCAAATTTTCGTCGATCTTGGCTATGCCAATGAGCCGGATGACGTATTAATTACCATCGGTCCCGAGGTGGAAGTCACGCAGGTAGCCGGTCAGGAAGCATGGGAAAAGCGCAGAGACATTGTCTCCTCGGAAATGCAGGAAGGCGCACCCAGAATCAATAGCAAAAAAGATGATTACATGCCGCAAGACGCACAGGTAACAAACCTGATGAAGAAGTATCCTCTTCCCAGTCGGCACATGGATAGAAATAACAGGGGACGCAAAGTATTAATCGAGAAAGAACCCGATTTTTGCACTAATATTGCTGATGATGCCTTCGTAGATAAAAACAATATTCTGCAACGGCAGCATGTAGCGTTAAGCCAGATTGAATTTACTTTTTTCCCGATGTTGCCGATTGAAGTCCCGCGGTTCATCAATAAAATCATCAACCAGGCAATTCACGATGCGGCCGATCCTGAAAAAGGATACGACTTGCGCCGCCTGGAAACGGTTGCCTTGCCAACGGAGCAAACCTCACCGAACGGAATCCACCTCAATTGCGTGATTGGCGTAAAAACAGGACAGACGGACAAATACGGCAATCCTCTTATAAAAAACGCGTTCAGCCAGCAGGAATGGACGGGAAAAGGCGAAGCGGGAGATGTTAGCGACTTTGCCTTATGCGTAGGCAAAGCACATATGGAATTCCTTGAGCATTCTTTGTTCATGTTTGCTCGCGCAGAATCGGACTACCGCCGGTTTGCGCAGGATGTCGTCACTGGCCCATCCGTCCTTGGCATGCTGCCGCGCAAGGAACACAATAATTTCGGCACCGCCATGTTCCGGGGCGGCAAGCGCAAAACCGAACGCAAAAATAGCGATTATAAGGAAAAAGAAGACAGCGGACCTCTGCGTTTTGAACTCCGCGTTCCCTCCCCGGGTGCTATGGGACATCCGAATAAAGAAGCATATCCTTCCCAGCAGGCCATGACCTATGAAATGATCGAAGCCTATATGAAGCTTTTGCATGATGGGGCAAAACTGTGGAAAAAGCGCGAGCTTTCGCGCCGAAGAGGTGGAGAGCCTGAAAAACTGACGGAACAAGACCTTCTCCCAGCCCCTCGATTAACGGATGACGATATTAAGAGAATGTCGCATGATGAAGCATTTTTGGCTTCCCAGGCGCGTAAGGAATCTCTGTTATGTCCTTTGGCCTCCGTGGCCCGAAAGAATTTTTCTACCAGCCCGGCAGCAAGAAGCTACTGGGGAAAGGAACGCAAGAATCTGATCTTTGATTTATCTGCCGATCTGGATGAAATTGAGATAAGCGACCGTCATCCTGAAGCAGGACAAAATAAAGGACCGCACGTTAATCGCCTGCTAGGAACCTCTAATCAACCGACATCGCATCATAAATAAACCATCCTGATGAGAGTGCGGCGCGCTCTCACCCCAACACCCATGCCAGCGCCCCTAGGTCACAATGATTCAACTGTGCCTTCGCGTGCCTTCTCACCACCGGCTTCGCATGATACGCTACCCCTAGCCCTGCCTCCAGCAACATCGGCAAGTCATTGGCACCATCGCCAATAGCCATCACCTCTGCCGGGCTGATACCAAGCTTGGTGCATTGCATCTGCAGCGTCCGCAGCTTGGCTTCCTTGCCGAGGATCGGCTGCGCCACTTCGCCGGTCAGCAGGCCGTCATAAATGACCAGCTCGTTGGCAAACTGCTCATGAAAACCCAGTTCCACCGCCACGCGCGAGGTGAAGAAGGTAAAACCGCCCGAAACCAGCACGCAGTGCATATCCTTCGCGCGCGCCGCATCCAGCAGCGCACTTGCGCCCGGCGTCATTTTCACCCGCTCATTATAGCATTGCTGGAGCACCGCTTCCGGCAGGCCGCGCAGCAGCCGCACCCGCTCGGTCAGCGCCTGCTCGAAATTCAGCTCGCCGTTCATGGCCCGCTCGGTAATGGCGGAGACTTCCGCTTTTTTCCCTACGAAATCCGCCAGCTCATCGATGCATTCCACCTGGATCATGGTGGAGTCCATGTCCGCAATCAGCAGCTTGCGCTGCCGCGCATCTACCGGCTGCACGATGACATCGAACGGATGGCCATTAAATGAAGCTTCCGCAGCCTGCGCGGCAACAACTGGCGAAGCGCCGCTGTTCTTCGTCTCCGGATATAAAAACACCGCATCCGATTCCCCTACCGCCACGCTGGCCGCCAATGCAATCGTATCGAAGATATAATACAGCGCCTGCTCCACCACTGACGGCGCTTTCCGCTCCGCTTCCACCCCGCTTCCGCTCAGCACCGTATCGTTATGATTCCAGAAGATATCGCAGGCTTCGCCGGACTTAAGCCATTCCACCTGCGTGGCATTCAGCCGCTGCGCCGCCGCGCGCACCAGCGCTTCATCCAATGGCTCGCGCGCGGCATCGGCCAGCAGGGTCATGACATAATCGGTCATCGCAATTTTCCTTGTGTAATCCATGACAATACGCACACTGGATGCCAGATAAGCACCCAAGCACAAGCAAAAAATGCATCAGGACCCGAAAATCCTCATTGTCTGCGGCGCCACCGCCTCCGGCAAATCGGCAAAAGCGCTGGAAATCGCGCGCGAGCACAATGGCATCATCATCAATGCTGACAGCCAGCAGGTGTATGCTGAACTTCGTATCCTCACCGCCCGCCCCGCACCTGAAGAGGAAGCGCTGGCACCGCACCGGTTATATGGCTTCCTGCCCGCGCATGAGCCCTGCTCCGCCGCGCTGTGGCTAAAACATGCGCAGATGGAAATCGACTGGGCATTGCAGCACGGCCAGCTTCCCATTGTCACCGGCGGCACCGGGCTATATCTTAAAGCGTTAATGGAAGGCATCGCTGATATCCCGGACATACCTCCCGCCATCCGCGCGCTTGCCGAAGCCGACCTTGCCGCCATGGGCGGCGAGGCGTTCCTCGCCCGTCTTGCCGAAGCAGACCCGCTAACCGCGAAGCGCCTGCGCCCCAGCGACCCGCAACGGCTGGTGCGC
>CAYPEF010000011.1:16329-24611 GCA_964409675.1 uncultured Rickettsiales bacterium
GAAGCCACCGCCCGCATCCAGCAAGCCACTCGCAACTATGCCAAGCGACAGCTGACTTGGTTTCGGCACCAGCTTCCATCGCATTAGCTGTTGTTTATAAATACATATTCAGCTTTCTCCCATGATCAAACGGGCCATGATCAGGAATGCTGGCATTTTTCCGTGAAACCCTGTATTTTTATCGGCTATTTTATTGAACTTCATCAAAACCGGATTACCATCGCACACGCCATGACCTCCAGACCCGCCGCCTCTGCTTCTGAAAACACCGCCATGTCCGGCGCCGACATGATCGTCAAAGCCCTGATCAACGAGCAGGCCGACACCGTTTTCGGCTATCCCGGCGGCGCGGTGCTGCCGATTTACGACGCCATTTTCCGCCAGAACCAGCTGCGCCATATCCTGGTGCGCCACGAGCAGGCCGCTACCCATGCCGCCGAAGGCTATGCCCGCTCCACCGGCAAGGTAGGCGTGGTGCTGGTCACCTCCGGCCCCGGCGCCACCAATGCCGTCACCGGGCTGATGGACGCGCTGATGGACTCAATCCCGCTGGTCTGCATCACCGGCCAGGTGCCCACCCACCTCATCGGCTCCGACGCCTTCCAGGAAGCCGACACCACCGGCATCACCCGCTCCTGCACCAAGTATAATTACCTGGTAAAGGACATCGAATCATTGCCCGGCGTCATCCACGAAGCCTTCCACGTTGCCCGCACCGGCAGGCCCGGCCCGGTAGTGATCGACATCCCGAAAAACGTCATGAACATGACCGGCGACTATCACGGCAAGCCCGCCTCCATCCGCCCTTCCTATAAAATCCGCGAGCAGGGCGACGCTGCGCAGGTGGAAAAAGCCGTCGCGCTGATGACACACGCCAAGCGCCCGGTGTTTTATGTGGGCGGCGGCGTCGTGAATGCAGGCCGCGAAGCCTGCGCCAAACTCACCCAGTTCATCCGCGACACCGGCTTCCCCTGCACCACCACGCTGATGGGCCTCGGGGCTTTCCCCGGCTCCGATAAGCAATTTCTGGGAATGCTCGGCATGCACGGTAGCCTGGAGGCCAACATGGCGATGGCCGAGTGCGACGTGATGATCAATATCGGCGCACGCTTCGACGACCGCGTCACCGGGCGTCTGGACGCATTCTCAAAACATTCAAAGAAAATCCATGTCGATATCGACCCCTCCTCCATCAATAAAAACGTCCGTGTGGACGTGCCCATCATCGGCGACGCCAGAATCGTCATCGAGCAGATGATCGCCGCCTGGAACGCGAGCAACATCCGCCCCGGCAAGGCCGACCTCACCGCCTGGTGGAGCCGCATCGAGGAATGGCGCAGCCGCAAAAGCTTCAGTTTCAAGCAGGGCGAAGACACGATCAAGCCGCAATATGCCCTCTCCCGCTTAAACGCGCTCACCAAGCCCTACTCCACCTACATCACCACCGACGTCGGCCAGCACCAGATGTGGGCGGCGCAATACTTAACCTATGACGAACCGCACCGCTGGATGAGCTCCGGCGGCGCCGGCACCATGGGCTACGGCTTTCCCTCGGCCATCGGCGTGCAGATTGCCCACCCGGGGGAACTGGTGGTCTGCGTCACCGGCGAAGCCAGTTTCCTGATGAATATCCAGGAACTCTCCACCGCCATGCAGTACCGCGTGCCAGTAAAAATATTCATCTTAAACAACCGCTACATGGGCATGGTGCGCCAGTGGCAGGAAATGTTCCACGGCAACCGCTACTCGGAATCCTACATGGACAGCCTCCCCGATTTTGTCCGCCTCGCGGAAGCTTACGGCATGAAAGGCCTGCGGTGCGAGCGCGTGGCCGACGTGAATGCCACAATCCAGGAAATGATCGATACCCCCGGCCCGGTCATCCTCGACATGGTGGTGGACCAGAATGAAAACGTCTATCCCATGATCCCGGCGGGTGCTGCGCATTACGAACTGCTCTTAAGCGCCGATGAAAAAGCGCCGCCGCTGCATAAGGATCTGGTATAGCAGCTCAGGCAATCCCGCCGCGCTCCGCATTGCGCGGAGCCACGGCAACTCTCAGCCCCATCTCTAAGCGCTCGATACGCTCATCTTCCAAGATGGACGCAAGGGTAGATGCCTTCATTCCGGGATCGACAATATTTACCCGCAAATCCTCATCGTGCGTTACACTATGCAACGCCAGGCTGTGTTCCTTCAGAAGCGTGTCCCGCCCTGCGGCATTGGTAAAATGCACCAGCATTCCTGCTCGAATGCCTGAATCGATAAGCGCCGCACTATCGGCAACGCATTCCAACCGATCAATTATACTATCTTTCTGGCCGGAATAAATTTTTTTCTTAGCAGCTTCGCTTAATTTCGGCATATCCACTCCTTTGAGAATAAACAATATCTTTAATACACCTTGATTAAACGATTAAAATGCATAATCAACCCCACGGTTAATAATGATGTAATCCACTACCTTCATTGTTGCGTATGAAACCGGATACAGGCTATAACTTCACCTTTATTAACAGGCGTTTCCATGACACTCGACATTGTATACGATATCCCCGACGCGAAACCTGCCATCAGCCGTCATACGCTCGCCGTGCTGGTGGATAATGAATTCGGCGTGCTGGCGCGGGTGGTGGGGCTGTTTTCGGGGCGCGGTTATAACATCGAGTCGCTCGCCGTGGCCGAGATGGAGCATGGCGCGAAACTCTCGCGCATCACCATTGCCACCTCCGGCACCGAAATGGTGATTGAACAGATCAAGCGGTTGCTGGAGAAGATGGTGCCGGTGCATAAAGTACACGACCTGACTGTCGAAGGCCCGCACGTGGAGCGCGAGCTGGCGCTGATCAAGGTGGCAGGCGAAGGCGAGCCGCGAGTGGAGGCCTTACGCATCGCCGATATCTTTCGCGCCCGGGTGGTGGACTCCACCCCCTCCTCCTTTGTGTTTGAACTGACCGGCACCTCCGAGAAGATCGACGCTTTTATCGGACTCATGCAACCTATTGGCTTAATTGAAATTTGCCGCACTGGCGTGGCAGCGATCAGCCGGGGGAAAGAAGGCATATAGCCGATTCTGTTCATACTTGCGCTGGGCAGCGCAAGCCCTTATAAGAATATTCCCTGAATAAAAAGCATATTAGCCAGCCGAAGGATTTTTCCATGCGCATCTATTACGACCGCGACGCCGACGTCAACCTGATCAAATCCAAAAAAGTCGCCATCATCGGCTACGGCAGCCAGGGGCATGCGCATGCAGCGAATTTGCGCGATTCCGGCGTGAAGGACGTGCGCATCGGCCTCCAACCCGGCTCGATCAGCGCTGAGAAAGCCAAGGGCGCGGGCTTTACCGTCATGACCCCCGCCGAAGCATCTGCGTGGGCGGATGTGGTGATGATCCTGACGCCGGATGAAATCCAGTCCAGCCTGTACCACAAGGAAATCGCCCCGAACCTGCGCGCTGACAGCGCGCTCGTCTTCGCGCACGGCTTTAACGTCCACTTCCAACTCATTGAACCAGCTCCAGATGTCGATGTATTCATGGTCGCCCCGAAAGGCCCCGGCCATACGGTACGCGGCGAATACCAGAAGGGCGGCGGCGTGCCCTGCCTGATCGCCATCCACCAGGATGCTACGGGCCGCGCGCATGATCTCGCCCTCTCCTACGCCTCCGCCATCGGCGGCGGGCGCTCAGGCATTATTGAAACCAGTTTCCGCGAGGAATGCGAAACCGACCTGTTCGGCGAGCAGGCCGTGCTCTGCGGCGGTGTATCGCACCTCATTCAGGCCGGCTTTGAAACTCTCGTGGAAGCCGGTTACGCTCCCGAAATGGCTTATTTTGAATGCTTGCACGAGGTGAAGCTGATCGTGGATTTGATCTACGAAGGCGGCATCGCCAATATGCGCTATTCCATCTCCAACACCGCCGAATACGGCGATTATGTCACTGGTCCACGCATCATCACCGACGAAACAAAGGCTGAGATGAAAAAAGTGCTGCGCGATATTCAAAGCGGCCGCTTCGCGCGCGATTGGATGCAGGAAAACGCCGCCGGCAAACCCAGCTTCAAAGCCACCCGCCGCCTGCAGGCCGAGCATCCCATTGAAGCCGTGGGCGAAAAACTGCGCGGCATGATGCCGTGGATCGGCAAGAACAAGCTGGTGGACAAGGCGAAAAATTAACCAGCCCTTGCGCTTGTGCAAAAGCTACGCATCCCTATAGGCATATAGGGTTTTTATACCATTGCCTGTAACATCCGGCGTACCATGCCATCCACGCACGCTCACCCGCAAGAAATTATTCCCCCTGGCGCATTAAGCCATGCCGAAAAGCTTGCGCATATCGAGCGTCTTGCCGACCTGATGGACAGCCGCTTCCGTATCCCCGGTACGCGCCGCAGCTTCGGGCTGGACCCGATCATCGGCCTGCTTCCCGGCATTGGCGATACAATTACGGTGGCAATTAGCCTCTATATCGTTAAAATCGCCCATGAGTTGGGTGCGCCGCACCACCTTAAAGCACGGATGGGACTCAATATTTTTATCGACTGGCTGATCGGCCTGCCCCCCTTGATCGGCGATATATTCGATATCGGCTGGCAGGCCAACCGGCGTAATATCGCATTATTAAAAAAACATCTCTATAAGATACAATAAATCGATGAGCATATTAAAAAATACATCTCTCGCTGCCCTAACAGGTGGCGCTGCGATTGTAATGACCGCAGAACCGCATGATGTAAAACTTGGCGGTGCCTGCCTGATGGCGATAGCCTCCGTCATTGCGGATTTACAATCTGGTAAAAGAATCGGGCATACCGATAAAATGCTTGCAGTGTTGCGGAAAACACCAGGAATGCAGGAAGCTGGTGAGGCAGAATTACTTGGATTACTGACATATGGAGCCTGCGCTTTTCTAGGCGGCGGTGAATTGATGCGCATGATAGAACAGGGACGCACGAGCAATTTAACCGATCCTGGTTATATCAACCTGGTATATAATTTGATGCTCTACCCGCTTGGCGGTGCAATCGGCCTGCCAAGCGTACAGAACTACTTGACTAAGGCAGGCGCTAAGAGCTCTGTGAGCTTCTCCTATAGGGACGCGCAGGGACAGGAGCAAAAAAGCGCGCCCATTTCCACCTATGAACTTGCGCAACAGGCATTTTTCTTCTGCGGCGCAAGCGGTATTGCAGCATTCGGCACGGCGTTGGGTGCGCCGAGCATACAGGCAACCGGTGCGCTCTTTATGCTCAGCAATGGAATTAATATCGGAACCCTGTCTGCACCTGCCATGGAAGCAGCAGCCATGCGCCTGGGAATTTTGCGTAACCTAGCACCAAACGTTAGCTCTTGCGAAAAACAGCAATATACATCAATGGTTGCAACTGAAATGAATGCATTGCTACAGCAAGCTGGCATCGATAAAAAACATTCTTTGTTACCTGACTGGCATCAGCTCAAAACCCTGTTAGCACGCCTTGTCGATGCCACGAAGGTATGGGATAAAGCCCCACCCATCCCCTAAATCATGTGCCCTACCTCTACCACCTCGCGGAAGGCTTTGACAGTCAACCATAATATTATATAGTACCGCTTTTACTAATTATTCTAATGTTTTAGGCTTTTATGACCACCGAACGCCTCATCATCTTCGACACTACGCTCCGCGATGGCGAGCAATCGCCCGGCATGTCCATGCACCTGGAGGAAAAGCTGCTGGTGGCGGAAACGCTGGACGCGATGGGCGTCGATGTGATTGAAGCCGGCTTCGCCATGGCCAGCGAAGGCGATTTCCAGTCGGTCAAGGCCATTGGCGAGCGCATCCAGAACGCCGCCGTATGCTCGCTGGCGCGCGCCAAGGAGGCCGATATCGAACGCGCCGCCGAGGCACTTAAAAACGCCCGTCAGCCCCGCATCCACACCTTCATCTCCACCAGCGACATCCATTTGAAATACCAGTTCCGCCTGAGTAAGGAGGAGGTGCTGGAAATCATCAAAAACACCGTCACCCTCGCCCGCCGCTTCACCGACAACGTGGAGTGGTCCGCCATGGACGCCACCCGCTCCGACCGTGATTATCTCTGCCGCGCGGTTGAAACCGCCATCACTGCCGGGGCCACCACCGTCAACATCCCCGACACGGTCGGATATGCCATCCCAAGCGATTACGGTGACTTAATCCGATACCTCAAGAATAATGTAAAAAATATTGATAAGGCGATTATTTCAGTCCATTGCCAAAACGATCTCGGTCTCGCCACCGCCAACTCACTGGCGGGCGTGCAGGCAGGTGCGCGGCAGATTGAATGCACCATCAACGGCATCGGCGAGCGCGCCGGCAACACGGCGCTGGAGGAAGTGGTAATGGCGGTGAAAACCCGCGCCGATTTGTTCCCTTACGAATGCCGTATTGACGCCTCGCACATTACCCGCGCCTCGCGGCTGGTGCAGAACATCACCGGCGCATATGTACAGGTGAACAAGGCCATCGTCGGCGCTAACGCCTTCGCGCATGAATCCGGCATCCACCAGGACGGCATGCTGAAGCACAGTGGCACCTATGAAATCATGACGCCGGAATCGGTCGGTCTCACCAAATCCACACTGGTGCTCGGCAAGCATTCGGGCCGTCACGCCTTCAAGGACAAGCTGCAAGCCCTCGGCCTCCAACTCGGCGACAACGCGCTGGAAGAAGCCTTCACCCGCTTCAAGGCGCTTGCCGACAAGAAGAAGGATATCTTCGACGAAGACATCATCTCCCTGCTTGATGAAGAATCGAAGCGCGAGGACGCGATAAAACTGGAATCCCTCCACATCACCTGCGGCACCGTCGGCCCGCAGACGGCGATGATGTCCTTACGCGTAAACGGTGAGGTGCGCCGCGCCACCGTGGAAGGCAACGGCCCGATTGACGCCGCCTTCAATGCCATCCGCGCCATCGTCCCGCACGAAGCCCAGCTCAAGTTATACCAGGTCAATGCCCTCACCAGCGGCACCGACGCGCAAGGCGAGGTGACGGTGCGCTTAGAGTCCGGCCCCCGCCTCATCGGCGGCCACGGCGCCGACATCGACACGGTGGTAGCCTCTGTGAAAGCCTATATCGACGCGCTGAACAAGCTGCAACGCTTCGAAGGCGTGCAGAAGCTGGGGCTGCTGCCCAATGCATAACATATAAATGATCCCGAAATACGAAAAAGCCCGGCATTAAAAATGCCGGGCTTTCGTTAGCAAAGAAAAGAGATTGTGCTCGATTCTTCACGTTTCAGGCTAACTGGAGGCAACACCCTCCGCTGCTGATGTTAAAGAACCGAGCTTCGTACTTTCTTCGTAACAAGACATCGGATCACCTCCTTTCTGCATGGTTAAACATGAAAGACATATAGCATTCGGGAGCGGAATTTTCAATAGCTGCGCGCAGAGGCGCAATGGATGGTGAATAAGAATGACGTCACGATAGCATGCCGTCATTGCGAGCGCGGCGAAGCAATCCAGCTATCCCCGCATTGAGAGATAGATTGCTTCGCCGCGCTCGCAATGACGGATAAAGCATATGCCATTTTTTGAGCCTGCTTTATCATGCAGCATGGAGTCGTCGCCCCAATCTCCCCTTGCCTTCCGCAGCATGTGCGCTACAGTATCATTCCGTCCATTCACCTTCGCCAGCGCATCCCCATGTTCAGATTATTCTCCGGCATGTCTTCCGACATGGCTATCGACTTAGGCACCGCCAACACGCTCGTGTATGCCAAGGGCAAGGGCATCGTGCTAAACGAGCCGTCGGTGGTTGCCATGAAAAGCCACGGTGGCGGCATGATTCCATTCGCTTTCGGCAACGAGGCGAAAATGATGCTTGGCCGCACCCCCGCCAAGATCGACGCCAAGCGCCCGCTGAAAGACGGTGTGATCGCCGATTTCCATTCAGCGGAGGAGATGATCAAGCATTTCATCCACCGCGTGCATTCCAACCGCGGCGGCCTGTTCCGCCCGCGTCCGCTGATCGTCATCTGCGTGCCCTCCGGCTCCACCCCCGTCGAGCGCCGCGCCATCCAGGAAGCCGCTGAGAATGCCGGCGCGCGCGAAGTGTACCTCATTGAAGAACCGATGGCCGCCGCCATCGGCGCGGGCCTTCCCGTCACCGAGCCGACCGGGTCGATGATCGCGTGGCAGCCGGAGCAGCCGGTGACGCTGCCGTGGTTCTCGACGCGCTGGCGCGTGGTGAGCGACGACGAGGGCGCGGGCGGCGTGGCGTTCGGGCCCGCGGGGGGCGGCGCGGGCGGCTCGCC
>CAYPEF010000011.1:24621-32345 GCA_964409675.1 uncultured Rickettsiales bacterium
CGCCATCGGCGCGGGCCTTCCCGTCACCGATCCGACCGGTTCGATGATCGTCGATATCGGCGGCGGCACCACGGAAGTGGCGGTGCTGAGCTTAGGCGGCATCGTCTATGCCCGCTCGGTGCGCGTCGGCGGTGATAAGATGGACGAAGCGATTATCTCTTATATCCGCCGCTACGCCAATTTGCTGATCGGCGAAACCACGGCGGAGAAGATCAAGAAAGAAATCGGCGCCGCCTGCGCCCCCGAATCAGGCGATGGCAAACTGGTCGAGATCAAGGGCCGCGACCTGATGAACGGCGTGCCTAAGGAAGTGGTGCTCTCCGAATACCAGATCGCCGAAGCACTGGTGGAGCCGGTAGGCCAGATCATTGAAGCAGTGAAAATCGCTCTTGAATGCACCCCGCCGGAGCTATCCTCGGATATCGTTGATAAAGGCATAGTGCTATCAGGCGGCGGCGCGCAACTGCGCAACCTGGACCTGGTGCTCTCCGGCGCCACGTCGCTTCCTGTTTTCGTAGCGGAAGACCCGCTGGCCTGCGTGGCTAAAGGGTCTGGCAAAGTTATTGAAAATCCTAACCAATTGAAGCACGTATTATTCCGGCAGGAATAGGTTAGCATTAAATATCAGTAACATAACAATTATTGATATTAATTTATTATAGGTTATTATGCTGGTTCCATGATTTTTAAAAAGTAAGAAGAACTATGCGACCGAATACGCCTCTCCATCCTGCCAACCGCCCCAACGCGAATTCATCAGCAAATGTAACCAGTCTGAAGAGCGAGCAGAAAGCAGGCAGGCTTTATCTTGGGCTTAACATAACAAATCTTAAACCAGATATGCCGGTTGACGAAGCAGTTGCGCGCGTTAATAGCGATGAGCCAGCAAACATTCCCTTACACCTCCGTACGCCAAAAAAAGCATTTAACCCCTACACGTTCGATAAATTATATCATGACAAAGTAAAACATACTTACACGCGTCATATTGCCTACCAACCGGAAAAACGTGAAGATCCGCAAGGATTTAATATATATCGCTATGATAACTCAGACGCACTAACCATTCATTGTGCCCGCATTCGCGCCAATGAATCCGGTGAATTGTACGTTACAGCCAGCCCTGACGAAGGACTGGATAAAATGGTGAACGCAATTAAGCAGAAACACCCCAATACGCTTTATTTCCTTGGTTACCGTTATAACGGTGATCGGTTCTCATCCCTAACGCCCTATTTCCTTCGCGTCTCACGCAACGAGAAAAAGGAAGTCATCGCTGCCGATATCGCTGAATATTCCGCAACCGCGCCCGTTAAGGAATGGCAATCCTACGACTGTATAGCAGTTGAGAAAACGCCTTTTAGCGGTAAACCGCTGACCTCGCTTCGCATGAAGGAAGGGGAAACAACGCATGAGACGCTGATAAACACACACCTTCCCGTTCCTATAGAAAGCCTGGAAGCGCGTCGTGACCAATGCATACCGGCGTTCTTCACCACAAAAGAGGAATATGGCGGAAAAAATTATGAAGAATATCTGCAAAAACTGTTACCGATTCCATCATTGAAATATAATAAGTCGCTACGACAACATTTCATAGATATAGGCGGAGGCGGAGTTATTGCCGTAAGTGCTTTAGGTGGAATCTTCTACGGATTCTACCGAGACCCCGGCGAATTAGGTTCGGCAGCGCGAATGACTGTTCAGGATATTACGAATGCGCTTACTCCGAACCCTGTTCATACCGGCTCTCTCATTCCGACACATATTGTCACTACTTTTCATCCGAAACTGATTGATACCTATATAGAGCAAGCCAAGCTAGGAGTGGATATTTTTTCTAATTATGAAACTTTTACTAAACATGTCCCCGCCAACCAACAGTTTATGATCCGCTTGGAACTGCCACCAGACGGCTCTTCCCCGGAGGTCCTAAATGCTGAAAGCTATACTGCGGCAAATAAGGCGCTTGCCGATATTATGGATTTAGAAAATCCTAGACCTACTTCTATTAAATGGGGATTGATAACACGCGGCACCCCCCCAAAGGAAACGGCAGCCTCCTTCACCGTTAAACGCATTACAGGCCCCATTTCCACGCCCGAATCCCCGGATGACACGCCATCCCCGTTTGAGAATGGTTTTGAAAACGCACGCGAGTATTTCTATGCCGCCGTGCGACCCAAATTAAATTCATGCATTGAAAACCAGGTCAAACCAGATGACGTAGAATGGGACATGCAAATACGCTTAGGCACGCCTGAGCATGGCACATTTGCCCCCTCTCCTGTGGCTTTCAAAGAGTTTAGAGAGTATTTAAATACCGTTGAGCGCTCCAGCAAAAACTGGAAGAACCGGACAACACAAAACCCTCCGCGTGCTGCTGGTCAAACCCGCTAACGACTACTTCGCCTTCACATAACTCCCCGGCGCGTCTTCAATCACCTTTAGCTTGCCGCTGCCGGGGGTGCGCGCCGGGACTTTACCGCCCTTATACGGCCCCAGCCAGCCATCCCAATGCGGCCACCAGGAACCTTGGGTTTCATTCGCCTTCTCCAGCCAGGCTTCCGGCGAGGACGGTAAATCGTCATTGGTCCAGTAGCTGTATTTCTTGCGCGCGGGCGGATTGATCATCCCGGCGATATGGCCGGAGGCTGCCAGCACGAAATGGATTTTGCCACCGTAAATCTGCGTTGCCGCATAGGTCGATTTCCACGGAGCGATATGGTCTTCTCGCGCCGATAAAATCAGCGTCGGCGTTTTAATGGTGCGCAGGTCAATCGGCACGCCGGCCACCGTGATCGCACCCGGCTGCACCAGCTTGTTCTCCAGGTACATGTTGCGTAAGTAAAAACTATGCATCACGGCAGGCATGCGGGTGGAGTCGGCGTTCCAGTAGAGCAGGTCAAACGGGAACGGGTCCTTGCCGAGCAGATAATTATTCACCACGAACGACCAGATCAAATCGTTGGCGCGCAGCATGTTGAAGGTCATCGCCATGTCGTCGCCTTCGAGATAGCCCTTTGCCTCCATGCGTTCTTCCATGCCCTGCAGCTGTTCCTCATCGATGAAAACGGACAGTTCGCCAGCTTCCGAGAAATCCACCATGGTGGTGAAATAGGTCACCGATTTCACCCGCTCCTGCTCGCCCTTGGCCTGCAGCCATGCAAGCAGAATGGAGGTGAGCGTTCCGCCCAGGCAATAGCCAACCATGTTCACTTCGCGCTCGCCGGTAGCTTCTTCAATGGCTTTCAGTGCCGCCAACGGGCCTTGTGTCAGGTAATCGTCGAAGCCCTTGCGCGCGAGCGTCTCATCCGGGTTGACCCAGGAAATCACGAATACCGTATGCCCCTGCTCCACCAGCCAGCGGATCATGGAATTCTCCGGCTGCATGTCGAGGATGTAAAATTTATTGATCCAGGCCGGCACCATCAGCAGCGGTGTGCGGTTCACCTCGGGCGTAACGGGGGTATATTGGATTAGCTGCATCAGCTCGTTCTGATACACCACCTTCCCCGGCGCCAGCGCCAGGTTGCGGCCCACCTCAAAGGCGGTGTAATCGGTCATGCTGACACGTAAATTCCCGCGCCCGCGCTCCAAATCTTCCAGCATGTTGGAAAGCCCGCGCACCAGATTCTCGCCGTTACTCTCCAGCGTGGCGCGCAGCACTTCAGGATTGGTCATCAGGAAATTGGAGGGGGAGAGGGCGTCAATGAACTGGCGCGTGTAAAAATCGAGTTTCATCGCCGCGTGCTTATCCAGCCCGTCCACCTCCTGAACCGTATGCTGCAGCCAGCGCGCGCTGAGGAGATAGGACTGGCGGATATAGTCGAAAACGGCGCTTTCCTGCCAGGCCGGGTCCTTAAAGCGCCTGTCGCGGCTGTCGGGGGCTACCAGCGGAGGCGTTTCCTTGCCGAGCATGCGCTCGGCGGTGTTGTGCCAGAGCTGCATATAATCCTTCCACAACTCCACCTGCCGATCCATCAGTGCTGCCGGATTAGCGGCAAGGCGCGCGCACATTTGCATAAATGCGCCGGAAATATTGAACGGATCAACGGAAAAGCCGGCAATGTTTTCGCTCTGCCCCGCCAGAAATTCCTGCACAATAATACGCGACTTCTCTGCGATTTCAGCCATATTGCGCGCGAATTCAGCCGGATCATGCGGCCATCTGGTATCTTCTGCAGTCTGCGTCATCCATCCCCCATCACATGCATTAACTGGCACATACTACATAGTTGCTTCGCCAATTGCGACCTTATATAGTGCCGCTTGCCGCCAAATCAAAGCGGCATTGCAATGCTGCAATATTATTATAATGATCGGATAGCTTATTTATGATGCACACTTCCTCCCTACCGCCTGCCATGCGCCGCTCCGCATTTCTGCTGGGGCTGATGTGTGCGACATCCTTAAGCGCGTGCAGCGAGGTATCGGACGTATGGTGGAGCCGCTCCGCCAGCGGTAACCAGTCTGCGCATATGGATACCGCACGGCGCGTGCCGGCCATGAATCCCGGCAGCGGACGCCAGGCATCCGCGCCTGCCGAACGCAGCGATGCAATGCCGGCTGTACGCAGCGAAACTCCTGCCATGCTCCGCACGGCAAAAGCACCAGAAACGCCTTACGACCGTTATGCGGCAGACGGAACGGAACTGCCGCCGAAAGAGGAAACGGCTGACCAGAACTCCAGAAGCTGGGGCGATCGCTTATTCGGCTGGGCCAGCCGTTCAAATGAGGAACCCGCACCGCAGCCGCCGGTCTTTGCCAATGCCAAGCCAAGCGTGGATGAGCGCAAGCCTATCCGTGGCAATCCGCCCGTCAGCCTGACCACCACCCGCACTGTCACACTCTCGCCGATGGAGGTGCGCAGCGAAGCATCCGTTACCACTCAGGCACCCACAACACCTCCTGTTGCCCAGACATCTGCGGTCGCCGCCGACCCTGCGCCCGTAACCAGCCATACCTTTAACGCCCCTGTCGATGAACCGGCGACTGCCGCGCCTGAAGAAAACAAAGAAAACACTTCCTGGCTGCATCGCATGTTCGCCCGCCAGGAAGCTGAGCCTGCATCCACACCCACGCCGGAACAGCCCGCACCCTTGCTAGCCGAGCCGTCGCCAACCGCAGCAGCAACCCCGCCGGCGCAGCTAGCCATGGCGGAATCGGCACAGGATGATAAAAAGGCGCATTATCCCTCCCTGTCGGAAACACCCGCCACCCCTTCGCGCTTCGAGAGCCTGAAAGAGGAAAAGGACGCGCGCGAAAAAGACCTGACCAATGAGCGCGTTCGCTCCGGTGAGCAGAAACAGCGCCTGGAATCCGAACCGGCTGAAGCGCCCGCCGCACCTGCGCCCGCCCCGTCAAGCAATGCAACGGAACCACAGGAAGTGCTGGCGCAGATGTCGTCCCCAGTGGTGGCGGAACCGCCATCCGCGCCCGCCGCACGGGAAGAAGCTAGCCTCCAGGCGCAACCCGCAACACCGCCTGCTGAATCCCCGACCGCAGACAGAACAGCAACAGCAGCAGAAGAAGCACCCGCTGCCAAAGACACTGCGCAGGCAGTGACAGTGGAAGAGCCAGCCAGACCGGCACCGGAATCCGCGCCCGCTGCACCGCTTCTTGCGGAAGCATCCCCTGCCCCGTTATTGAGCGAGACGCAGGCGCAAGCGGAAGAAAGCATTCCCGTGCCGATGCCGGATGAGAAAGTAAGCGTCACCGCCGCCACACAGCCCGCCCCCGTGACCATGGCCGCGGCGGAACCGGCGGAAGAAACGGTGGACGCCGCCACTATTGCCAGCGTCCCCAGCGTACGCACGTCCGCAAAAGCACTTCCGGATTCCCGCTACGCCGCGCGCCGCCAGACGCTCGCCCAGCACTCAAATCACTGAACACCCTATCCGCCAATAGCGTTATGACAGACGAATTCTACCGCATCGGCCTCCTGCCGCCCTATGTCTTTGCTGAGGTCAACAAGCTCAAGGCCGCCGCCCGCGCAGAGAAACGCGACATTATTGATTTCGGCATGGGCAACCCGGACTCGGCCCCGCCCGCGCACGTCATCGCCAAGATCAAGGAAACCATCGGCGACCCGAAGGCGCACCGCTATTCCCTCTCGCGCGGCATCCTCGGCCTGCGTAAAGCGCAAGCCGGTTACTATCAACGCCGCTTCGGCGTCGAACTAAACCCAGACACCGAAATGGTAGTCACCATCGGCTCCAAGGAGGGCTTGGCTAATCTCGCGCAGGCCATCAGCGCCCCCGGCGACACGTTCATTGTGCCCGACCCCAGCTACCCCATCCACACCTGGGGCTTCGTGATTCCGGGCGCGGAGGTGCGCGCCATCCCCAACCAGCCACACGACCCGGCGTTTTTCAATAACCTCAAAGCCGCCATCGAGCAGCCCGGCAAGAAGCCGGTGGCCATGGTGGTCAATTACCCCTGCAACCCCACGGCGGAAACGGTGGGGCTGGATTTCTACGAGGAAATCATCCGCATCGCCAAGCATTACGGCGTCTACGTGATCTCCGACCTCGCTTACTGCGAGATTTATTTCAATAACAACCCGCCGCCCTCCATCCTGCAGGTAAAAGGCGCGAAAGACATTGCCATCGAATTCACCTCCGTCTCCAAAACCTATTCCATGGCGGGCTGGCGTATCGGCTTCGCCGCCGGCAACCCGCATTTGATCGCGGCCCTCACCAAGATCAAATCCTACCTCGATTACGGCACGTTCCTGCCCGTGCAGGTAGCCGCCTCCGCCGCCATCAACGGCCCGCAAGACTACGTGGATACGCTCAGAACCCGCTACCGCGAGCGCCGCGACGTGCTGGTGGACGGGCTGATCGACGCCGGCTGGAACGTCACCCGCCCCGACGCCTCCATGTTCGTCTGGGCCAAGCTCCCGCCCAGCCATGCCCATCTCGGCTCGCTGGAATTCTCCAAGCAGCTCTTAATCCATGCCGAAGTAGCAGTGGCCCCCGGCATCGGCTTCGGCCCCGGCGGAGACCAGCACGTCCGCCTCGCCCTCGTCGAAAACCGCCAGCGCATCCGCCAGGCAGTGAGAAATATCAAGGGCTTCCTGTCGGAACATACGGACGCGCCAAGAAAAAAGAAACTGGCAAAGGCAACTTAAGTTCCCCATAGAATTGTTTATATTTATTAAACAAACCTTCTTCAAGCTGTAACAAATAATTGATATCATCATATCAATACAGAATAATAATTAAAATTTTGAAGGGAAAAGGCCATGAACATTAAGCTATTGTTCTGCTCTGCGTTTTTACTGTCGATCGGATCGGGGGCTTATGCGCAGTCCTATCCCACCTATCCTTCCAACCCCCGCGATGTCGATTGTTCCAAGCCAGCAATGAAAGCGCGCATGGATGCTATCATGGCGACATCCAGTGCTGAATATAACGCCTGCGAAAGCGCAGCGAATGCGCAAATGGCGGCCTGAGCCTCCCGATACCCATTAGGCCAGTACTGTGATGCTGCCCTTAGTTATTGCATGATCACCGGCCAATACACTACGTGCATGAACACAGCCATAATGAACCTAATGAGTTGCCGGCAAGAAGCCAATATGCGTCAACAGCGTGCAGCAGATTATGCGCTTTCGATATGCCCCGAAAAATACGACCTGCTTAAACGCGATTCCGATGCCTTTTTCAATGACATGGCCCCGGCACCCGAGCCGGACAATCAAGCACCCCCTGCAACTA
>CAYPEF010000012.1:0-8458 GCA_964409675.1 uncultured Rickettsiales bacterium
GATCTGGTCCTCTGCAAAGACCGCGATATCCTGCTGATCGGCCAGGTGGCGGAAGTGGAAATGCTGCATGAATTGCAGGCAAGGATAGCCGCCAAAGCTCCTGACTATAATAAACCCGCCTCCCATCTGCATGATTTGTTCTACGGCTGGCGTGAGATAAGGAAAATCCTTCTTTCCAAGGTGCCGGAACCGGTTTCATCCCCCTTACCGGACGACAATGCGGATTTCGGCGACACGGCCTGCCTTGCCGATGCATTCGCCACCGCAAAAAAGCTCCGCCGCGTCCGCCATCCCATGCATATCCTGCTGGTGGAAGACGACGATATGACGCGCCGCTTCGTCTCCAACCTGTTTAAGGAAAATTTTGCCCTGATTACCGCGAAAGATGCGCGCGAAGCTATCGCCAGCTATCTGCTGCACGCGCCTGACCTCGTATTTCTCGACATCAATCTTCCGGACCATAACGGGTTCCAGGTGCTGAAAGAGATCGTGGTGAAAGACCCGGAAGCCTATGTAGTGATGTTCAGCGGCAACAGCTACCTGGATAACATCACGCATGCGCTGAATGCAGGAGCTTCAGGCTTCGTGCCCAAGCCGTTCAGCAAGGAAAAAATGCGCCACTATATTGAAGACTGCGCCATTGCGCGGCAGGGTGGCACTGCGTAAATGCGCCTGCGCCGCCACCAATCCCTTATCACCGCGTTTTACACGGGGTTGTTTACATTTCTGGCAGTACTGGCCAGCAGCGGCGTGCTGTATTTCTATGCCCAGCACGCGGTTAACGACGATATCGCGGACTATCTGACCGGCATCGCTGCCGCCACCGCCAAGCAGGTGGACGGCGATCAGCACATGAAGTTCACCTCGCGCGCGCAAGAAACCAGCTCGGAATACATTGAAGCAATCAGTGAACTGGCGGAAGTCAAAATAATGTTTCCGCAGTTGAAATATGTCTACACCTGCATCCTGAAGGATGGAAAAATCCATTTCATCCTGGACCCCACACCTCCGGGCATCCTCACAGCAACCGGAATCGAGAGCAAGTCGCACATCATGGATGTGTATGAAGACGCACCTGACAACCCTGCGCTGATGAAAGCGTTAATATCACACCACCCCACTTTCAATGAAGTGCCCTATACCGACAGCTGGGGAAGCTTCATTTCCGGTTACGCGCCTATTTACAATAAAAAAGGCGATTTTGTAGGAGTAGCAGGCATCGACTTGGATGCGCAGGAATTCGCGTCGAAAAAAGCGCTTATCTATGAAATGGAAGCGGTTTGTATTCTAATTGGCCTGATGATCTCGCTGCTGTTCGCCCGCTCCTCTTATCGCAAAAGCGCCAAGATCGAGAGTTTCCGAACGCACCTGATAGAAAAAAACGCCGAGATGCAGCGCACCACAGCGCTGATGCAGCTGCTGAAAAGCATCGCATCCGCCGCTAACGAAGCGGATAATATCGAAGAAGGATTGCAGGCGGCGCTCGACGCCGTGTGCGCCTACACAGGCTGGCAAATGGGGCATGCCTACCTATATGATGAAAAGCGCAGCCTCCTTGTCAGTGCCGATGTATGGCACATGGCATCCCCGGAAGAATATGCGCCGTTCAAAACGGCATGCGATCATTTTGAGATCAATAGCAGTGAAGGGTTTGTAGGTGAAATCTTCGCCGACTGCACACCGATGTGGGTGCTGGATGTCACGCAGTCATCCGTTTACCGCCGCAAGGAAGCGGCGGCACAGGCAGGGTTTAAAGCTGCCTTCGGCTTCCCGATCATGCTGGGCCGCACGGCAATGGGTGTAATTGAATTCTATTCCACTGAAGCAAAAATCCCGGATGAAAATCTGCTTTCCGCCATGGCGAATGTAGGCAAGCAGCTGGGCCAGGTGATCGAGCGCTGCAAGGCGAGAGAGAAAGCCGAGGAATCGCTTGCTCAGCTTAAAAGCGCAAACCTCAAGGCCGAAGCTGCGGCAAAAGACTTGCAGGAAAGCCTGCACAAGGCAGAAGAAGCCAACCGCGCCAAAAGCGATTTCCTGGCCAACATGAGCCATGAGCTGCGCACGCCGATGAACGGCGTGCTCGGCATGGCGCATCTGCTGGCCGATACGAAACTGGATTCCGAACAGCGCGAGTGCGTGCAAACCATCAATGCCTCCGGTGAAACGCTGCTGATGCTGCTGAATGACATCCTCGATATTTCTAAAATCGAGGCCGGAGCGCTCGTGCTGGAAAATATTCCTTACCAGTTGAGCGAATGCATCCACGAAACCTTGCAGATATTAAAGCCTGCCGCTGAGAAAAAAGGCATCCTTTTGGAAAGTGAATGCGATTCCTCCCTGCCTTCCTATATCAAAGGCGATCCAGGGCGCATACGCCAAGTGATCATGAACCTGCTCGGCAACGCGGTCAAATTCACTGAATTCGGCCATGTCCGCCTGGAGGCGCGCTTCAATCATGAGCAGAATATTTTATACATGACGGTGGAAGATACCGGGATCGGCATTCCGCCGGAGAAGCTTTCCCATATTTTTGATAAATTTACCCAAGGCGATACTTCCGTCACCCGCAAATACGGCGGCACCGGCCTGGGGCTGGCAATCACCAAGCAACTGGTATGGATGATGGGCGGCGAGCTGGGCGTGGAAAGCGCGCCGGGCAAAGGCTCCACCTTCTGGTTCTCGCTGCCGTGCGAACCGGTTGTGTTCTGTCCGCTTGAAGAGAGAAACGCCGCTTCATCCGCTCACGCCGCGCATGCATCGCGCAAAGACGCCTCGCAAGCCCGGGTGCTGCTGGTGGAGGATTATTCAGTCAACCAGCTTTTCGCCATGAAGCTTTTATTCAAATACGGATTCACGCAGATCGACCTTGCCGAAACCGGGGAAGAAGCCGTCGCGAAACACCGACAAACGCCATACGACATTATTTTCATGGATTGCCAGATGCCGGTAATGGACGGCTATCAGGCCACCGAAACCATCCGCCGCCTGGAAGAATCATCCGGCTTGCATGTCCCCGTCATCGCCATGACCGCCAATGCCATGATCGGCGACCGGGAGAAATGCCTCAAGGCAGGAATGGACGATTACATCAGTAAACCGCTTAAACCGGAGCGCCTGCGCTATATCATTGAGCAATGGGTAAACATGGATAAGCCGGCCTCCGCATCCGGCAGCGCCGATCATCAGGCGGGAAAACCCCTCATGGATGATACCCCGGTGGATTTGCAGCAGCTGCGTATGTTCACCGGCGGCGACGCCGAGGAGGAAAAATCCCTTGTCGAATTCTTCATGGAGCAGGCCGGGGAAGCGCTTGCCGCACTGGAAAGTTGCATAGAAGCGCAGAATGACGACGGCTGGAAAAGCACCGCGCATCGTTTTAAAGGTGCTTCCGGCAATTTCGGCGCAGTAAAAATGTATCATCTCTGTAAGCGCGCCGAGGCGCACTTCGATGAGCCCGAAGCCAAAAAACGGCAAATGCTCTCCGCCATGCGCCAGGCAACCGCCGAGGTAAAAGCCTTTATGGAGAACCAGGCCGCCTGACTTTAACGATCTGGTAAACTTTTGCGTGTATTAAAGGAAGATTATACACCGTAGAGATTTGCAATCGTGAGCAACGAGCCGAACAATTCCGTATATGCTTATGTTGGGCAGCGCATCCGCGAACGGCGCAAACTACTGAAAATGAGCCAAACACAACTGGCGCAGCTGATGGGCTTTTCCTATCAGCAGATGCAGAAATACGAAACCGGCACCAGCCAGATTTCAGTCAGCAAACTGCTGCAATTCGCCAAAATCCTTAACGTCCCACCGCTATATTTTTATGAGGGCGCGAAACTGGATGACGGTATCGGCGAAAGCATCGCCAGCGATATTATTCAGAAAACTCGCACCGAACCGCTGAACGTGCTATTGGTGGAAGACAGCCCCGCCGACGTAATCCTGTTCCGCAAGGCGCTCTCCGCCTGCTCGGAACAGGTGGATCTTTATGTAATCCATGATTCAGAAACGGTAGGCGACTTCCTGCAGAATCACTATGAAAAATACGGCAAATCGCAGCCGGATCTTATTATCCTTGACCTTTCATTGCCGAAAATCACCGGCCTGCAATTATTAAAATCCATTAAAAGCAACTCCGAGACCATAGAGCTTCCGGTTATTATCTTAACCAACAGCATCAGCAAGAAGGAAATGCGCGAGGCCTACCGCTCCGGGGCGGCGGGGTTTATCCAGAAAAGCGTTGATATGGAACAATATATGGAATCCATAGAAACCGCCATGCGCTACTGGGCGAAAGCGGTGTCTTTGCCTGTCATGTAATCTAAATATCTACAGTTTAATCTTTATTCTGTTTTATACTAATAATTGTATTCTGATACAACTTACAATTGCTGATAGGCGGTAATTAGAAAAGTTATTAATGCCATTTCTTCACAATGAGTACACAAACCATTGCGGAGATGCGCCCATGCAGCCAGCCGAAACCAGCCATGCCTATTGCCTGCCTGCGCAATTAAGCGCTGAAACGGCCGATAGCGTCGCGGAAGCTCTGCGCAGCTTCTCGATTACTCCGAACTCTCCTGTGCGGCTGGATGCATCGGGAGTGGAGCAACTCACCTCCTCAGGTGCGCAACTCATAGTATCGCTGCATAAAAGCCTCACCTCCGCCGGGGGTGAACTGGTGATTGATTCCCTGACTCCCACCGCGCAGCAGGCCCTGAACGATATGGGCTTGGGCTGGCTGAACCACACGTTGAAAGCATAAGGAAGGCTGACGATGAGCAAAAAAATCCTGACTGTTGATGATTCCAAAACCATGCGTGAGATGGTGTCGTTCACCCTTAAGGGCGCAGGCTACGAAGTGATCGAAGCCGAAGACGGAAAAATGGCGCTCGCCTCCATCAGCGGCCTGAAGGTGGATGCCGTCATCACCGATCTCAACATGCCGAACATGAACGGCTTCGAGCTGATCCAGTCCTTGCGGAGCGACCCTGCTTATAAATTCACCCCCATCCTCATGCTTACCACCGAAGGCGATGACAGCAAGAAACAGGAAGGCAAGGCCGCCGGCGCTACCGGCTGGATCGTGAAACCTTTCAACCCGGAAAAGCTGGTGGAAGTGGTGCGAAAAGTTTGCCCGCTCGGAGCCGCCGCATGAACCTTGACCAGTTCAAGCAAACCTATATCGCCGAATGCTACGAGCTCCTTGCCGAGATGGAAAGCCTGCTGATGGCGCTCGACTGCGACGCGCCGTCAGCGGAGCAGCTGAACGCCATCTTCCGCTGCGCCCATTCCATCAAGGGCGGCTCCGGCGCATTTGGCCTGAGCTACATCACCGATTTCACCCATGTGCTGGAAGCGCTGCTCGACGGCATGCGCGAAGGCAAAATCGCCGCTAGCCGCGCCGCGGTGGACACGCTGCTGCAATCGGTCGATATCGTCACGCGCATGGTGGATGCGGCCAAAGCAGGCTCCACACCAGCGGAACATCTGGGCGCGGATGTGCTGCAGGCGCTGAAATCACTCTCCAGCGGCCAGCCGGCACTGAAGGAAACACCGGTTGCAATGCCCGCCGCTTCAATGAGCGGCATGAAAAGCTACGATATCGTCTTTACACCCCATCAGGACATCTTTCTCACCGGCAATGAACCGCTTCTGCTGCTTAAGGAATTAAGCCGCCTTGGGCAGGCGCAAATCACCGCCTGCACGGACCGCGTGCCTGACATCCAGCAGCTTAACCCATCCGAATGCCATTTAAGCTGGCGCATTCATTTAGAAGGCGAAGTGACGGAAGCCGCCATCCGCGAAGTGTTCGAGTTCGTGGAAGATCATTGCGAACTGATTATCAAGGAACAGGCGCAAGCCGAAACTACGCCATCAGAGGAGGATGCACCGGCAGCAAAATCCGCCACACGCGCTTCTCATCCCGCCGCCGCTGAGCAGCCTGAGCGCGCGGCCACTGCCGCCACCTCCATCCGCGTCGACCTGGATAAGGTGGACCGGCTGGTTAATATGGTGGGCGAACTGGTAATCACGGAAGCGATGCTGCGCGCGCAGACGCGTGATCTGCCACCGGAGCAATTCGCCAGCCTCATGCGCGGCATTGATGAATTATCGCAGCACACGCGTGAATTGCAGGAAGCGGTGATGAGCGTGCGCATGCAGCCGGTGAAATCCGTCTTCTCCCGCATGCCGCGCATCGTGCGCGATCTGTCGGCTCAGCTCGGCAAGGATATCAGGCTGGAAATGTCCGGCGAAAATACGGAAGTCGATAAAACCGTCATTGAATCGCTATCCGATCCCCTCACCCATATGATCCGCAATTCGGTGGACCATGGCATTGAAGCGCCACAGGCGCGTATCGCATCGGGAAAGCCGGCGCAGGGTACCATTCATTTATCCGCCGACCACCGCGGCGGCCGCATCGTGCTGGAAATACGCGATGACGGCGCGGGCATCAACCGCGAGCGCGTGCTTGCCAAGGCGCGTGAAAAAGGACTGGTCGCGCCGGATGCGCAGCTTAGCGACGAAGAATGTGACCATCTCATTTTCCTGCCCGGTTTTTCCACCGCCGAAAAAGTGTCCAATGTTTCCGGGCGCGGAGTAGGCATGGATGTGGTGAAGCGCAACATCGAAAGCCTGGAAGGCACCATCCGGCTCACCAACCAGCCCGGCAAAGGCTCGCTTATCACCATCTCGCTGCCGCTGACCCTTGCCATCCTGGACGGCATGATCGTGCGCGTGGGGCATGAGCATTATATCGTCCCCATCACCAGCATTATCGAGACAATGCGCCCGAAATCCGGCGAAGTAAAGCGAGTGGAAGGTCAGACCGAAGTCATCAACGTGCGCGGCGAGTTCGTCTCCGTTGTGCATATTGCGCGCATTTTCAGTATTTCACAGGCGGAAACCGACCCATCCAAGGCACTGGTAGTGCTGGTGGAGAGCAACGGCACCAAGCTCGGGCTGGTGGTGGATGAGCTGATCGGCCAGCAGCAGGTAGTGATCAAGAGCCTGGAGGCAAACGCCGACCCCGTGCAGGGCATCTCCGGCGCCACCATTCTCGGCGACGGCAGGGTTTCCCTGATTCTCGATATTAACGGCTTGAAAGCGCTGCATCAGGAAAAAACACGCCTGGCGCTGGCGGCATAAAGGAGAAGCATATGAGCGAAACAACCGATACTCTTACCGGCACGCAGCAATTCCTCACCTTCACCATCAGCCAAGAGGAATACGGCGTCGATATCATGACCGTCCGCGAGATCAAAGGCTGGCAGGAAACCACGCGCCTTCCCAATACTCCCGACTTCATGCGCGGAGTGATGAACCTGCGCGGGCTCATCATTCCCATTTTCGATCTGCGCATGCGCTTTCATCACCAGCTGACGGAGGCCACAGCAAAGCATGTGGTAATTATCCTAGCGCTGGGTGAGCGCAATATTGGCGTGCTGGTGGATACCGTCTCCGACATCCTCGATGTCAGCTCCGAACAGATCAAGCCGGCCCCCGATGCGGATGCCGAAAAGCGCACCGATTACATTAACGGATTGATTTCGATTGAGGACCGGATGGTGGTACTGCTCAACGTCGCCGGACTGTTTCACGAGCATGGGCTGGAGCCGCCCATTAAGCAAACCCAGGTAGCCTAATTATTATTGAACACCGAACAAGGAGTTGTTTCCATGAGCACCGCCGCCAACACCATCCGCAAAAGATTCATTGTAATGAGCAGCATCGCAGCCGTTATGACACTTGGTGTCGGCGCAACAGGCAAGATCGCCACTTCGCTGCTAATCGACCAGCAGGATACGCAAGCGCTCGTTTCCTCCGCGCTGCATGACCATATGCAGGCGGATATGATGCATGACGCGATACGCGGAGACGTATTGCGGATGCTGAATGCGAGCGAAAAGCATAATGCGTCCGAAATGCAAAAGGCCAGCGAAGATTTCAAGGAGCACTCACAAAGCTTTGATGAATCCATAAAGAATAATAAAAACCGTAACCTTCCACCAGAAATGAGTAAAAAACTCGATGACGTGCTTCCCGCTGCCCAACGCTACATGTCCACCGCCGGCATGGTCTTAGAGCTGGCTCAAAATAACTTTGCCGAAGGCAATGCGAAAATGGATGCTTTTTCCAAGGAATTTTCCCTACTGGAGAAGGAGATGTCCGATGTAAGCGAGCGTATGAAGCGCTGGTCGCAAGAAACCAACGACACCAGCCGCAGCATGCAGAATAAAATTTCCATGATATTGTTTGGTACTTGCCTACTGGCGTTAGTGGCCATGATTTTCATCCCCTATAAAATCATGCAATGGGTGTTTGCGCCGATAAGCCAGGTGACGCAGGCGATGAAAGACCTCACCGCCGGTAAAACGGATGTTGCCTTACCGGAAAGCTCCGACAGCGAAATCGGCGCCATGACACAGTCGCTTATCGAATTTAAAGATTCTTATGC
>CAYPEF010000012.1:8468-20545 GCA_964409675.1 uncultured Rickettsiales bacterium
TCGCTTTGGATACCTGTACATCCAATATCATGATGGCCGATGCGAATTTCAAAATCATTTATCTGAACAAAGCCATTACCGATTTCCTGCAAGAGGCGGAAAAAGATATTCAAAAAGAACTTACGCGCTTCAGCGTCAGTTCGCTGATTGGCTCGAATATCGATATTTTCCATAAAAACCCTGATCATCAGCGCATGATGCTTGAGAAGCTCAACAGCACATTCCGCACATCAATTCAAGTTGGCGGAAGATCGTTTAACCTAGTAGCTAATCCCATTTTCGGTTCCAATAACGAGCGGCTTGGCACGGTCGTGGAATGGCAGGACGGAACTGCCGCCGGTATGGTGGATGCCATTCACAAGTCGCAGGCCGTTATTGAATTCATGACCGACGGCACAATTGTCAACGCAAACAAAAATTTCCTGGATACCATGGGCTACAGCCTCGATGAGATCAAAGGGAAACATCATAGTTTATTCGCTGATCCCGTTTACAAGGCAAGCAACGAGTATAAGCAATTCTGGGAAGCGCTTAACCGTGGCGAAGCGCAAACCGGCGAATTCAAGCGCTTTGGGAAAGGTGAGCGCGAAGTATGGATCAATGCGTCCTATAATCCGATTCTTGATCTGCGCGGGAAGGTTGTCCGTGTAATCAAAACAGCTTCGGACATTACACAAATGGTATTGGCGCGCACCGAAAACGAAGCCGGCATGACCGAAGCGGTCAAAGTACTCTCGGGCATTGCCGCAGGCAACCTGACGCAAAAAATGGAACTGGAATACAAGGGCACTTTCTCTGAAATTAAGAATGCGGTTAATGCCACGGTCGACAAGCTGTACGATATGGTACGCCGCATTACCGAGGCGGCGCAGGCGGTCAATTCCGCCGCCAGCGAAATCGCTTCCGGCTCAACCGATTTGTCGCAGCGCACCGAGGAGCAAGCCTCCAGCCTTGAGGAAACGGCAGCCAGCATGGAAGAAATCACCACCACCGTGCGCACCAATTCCGAAAATGCGCGCAGCGCCAACGATCTCTCCACCCAGGCTAACCAGGTAGCCACCAACGGCGGCAAGGTGGTGGAAGAAGCAGTCGCGGCGATGGGCAATATCGAGAAATCTTCGCAGAAAATCTCCGATATTATCGGCGTGATTGACGAAATCGCCTTCCAGACCAATTTGCTGGCGCTGAATGCCGCCGTGGAAGCCGCCCGCGCCGGGGATGCCGGTAAAGGCTTCGCGGTAGTTGCCGCCGAAGTACGCTCGCTGGCGGGCCGCTCAGCTTCTGCTTCCAAGGAAATCAAGACGCTGATTAATGAAAGCGCCTCGCAGGTAAGAACGGGTGCCGAGTTGGTGAATCAGGCCGGATCTACGTTAAAGGATATTGTATCCTCAGTCCAGAAAGTCGCCGGTATTGTCTCGGAAATCGCCGCCGCCAGCGCCGAACAGGCGACAGGCATCGATGAAGTAAACACCGCCGTTGGCCAAATGGACGAAACCACCCAGCAGAACGCAGCCTTGGTGGAGCAGAACACCGCCGCCGCACAGTCCATGGTAGAGCAGGCGCAGGAGCTGGAGCGGCTGATGAATTTCTTCACCACCGACCAGAATGCCGAGCACGATGCACCGGAAACCAGATCCATCGAACGCAGGGCGTCGAATTCACCGATGCGTAAAGGCATGGCGAAGCCTAAAGCTTCCGCCAAGCCCGAAAAGCCGATGAAGCCGATGATCGTCAAAGCCGCGGGCGGCAATGGCGCGGATGACGGCTGGCAGGAATTTTAAGTTTCCTGCAGCGCATGGAGCACCGTTATGAGCAACGCACCCAGCCTCAGACCTGAAAGGGAATTCGCCTTCGGTGAACGCGACTTTCGCTTTCTGGGCCAGCTTGTGCATGAGCATACCGGCATCGTGCTGGCGGCGCATAAGCGGGATATGGTCTATTCTCGCCTTGCCCGCCGCCTGCGCGCGCTCAACCTGCAGGATTTCGCCAGCTATTGCGAACTGCTGCAAAGCCCGGAAGGAGACGCGGAAATAGGCAATCTGGTGAATGCCATCACCACCAACCTCACCAGCTTCTTCCGCGAGATGCATCATTTCGAGCATCTGGCCAACCAGGTGCTGAAGCCGATGGTTACCAAGGGAGAAAAGCGGATACGCCTCTGGTCCTCCGCCTGCTCCTCCGGCATGGAGCCTTATTCCATGGCCATGACCCTGCACGCAGCAATTCCTAACCTCAGCGCCTACGATGCGCGCATTCTCGCCACCGATATCGACACGAATATGCTGTCAACCGGAAAAGCGGGAATCTATCCTGAACGCGAATGGGAGAATATTCCGCCCGCCTATCGCAGCATGGCGGAGCATGACGGTCAGCGTGTCACCATGCCGCAGGCGCTGAAAGACCTGATTGCCTTCAGGCATTTGAACCTGTTGCAATCCTGGCCAATGAAAGGCCAGTTCGATGCCGTCTTCTGCCGCAACGTGGTGATTTATTTTGATAAGCCCACGCAGGCAAAACTCTTTTCGCGCATTGCAGACCAGCTCAAGCCAGACGGCTGGCTCTATATCGGCCATTCCGAAAATCTCACCCATGTCTGTGACCGCTTCAAGCTGTGCGGGCGCACGATATACCGGAAAATCAAATGAGCATGCAGCCCGATCCCAAAACCAACGAACGGCGCAGCGGCGAAGAATTGCCGGTCGGTGCTTATTTCCACGGCGTTAAGCGCTTCCGCGACGCAAAGGAGAATATCGACGTCGTTAAAATATTCTCCGGCGACTGGTATGTCACCAAGCAGCACGAAATGCTGGCTACCATTCTCGGCTCCTGCGTAGCGGCCTGCATCCGCGATCCTATCGCACGTGTTGGCGGCATGAATCATTTTCTTCTCCCAGGCGATGAAAACGCCACCGGCTTAAGCGATGCTGCGCGTTACGGCGTATTCGCCATGGAAAGCCTGATTAACGGCATTCTTAAAGCGGGCGGTCGCAAAGACCGGCTGGAAATTAAGGTCTTCGGCGGCGGCAACGTCATTAAAAGCTCCGCCCGCATCGGTTCAAAGAACGCTGCATTTATCCGACATTTCCTGAATAAGGAAGGCTTCACCCTTACGTCGCAGGATCTGGAAGGCAACCACCCGCGCCGCGTGCACTACTACCCGCAAACCGGCAAAGTACTGGTGCGCGCACTGAAACGCCGCGAGGACATGGTGGTAGTGCAGGAAGAAGATCGTTACACCCGCTCGATCAGCGCCAAGCCGGTCGAAGGCAATATCGAACTGTTCTGAGGCGGATATGAAACCCACCACCGTACTCATCGTTGACGATTCCGCGCTCATCCGGCAGATGTTCAGCGAACTGCTCAGCACCGAGCCGGACATCGAGGTGCTCGGCACCGCCTGCGATCCGCTGGAAGCGCGCGAAAAAATCAAAAAGCTCAACCCGGACGTGCTGACCCTCGACATTGAAATGCCTAAAATGGACGGCATTTCCTTCCTGGAAAAAATTATGGCGCTGCGGCCCATGCCAGTCATCATGATTTCCTCGCTGACCCAGCGCGGCGCCGACGCCAGCATACGGGCCATGGAGCTGGGCGCCTTCGATACAATCGCCAAGCCTGTGCAGCACCAGACGGAAGAAACCATCTCCCTGCTTAAATATGAACTGGCGGCCAAGGTCCGTGCCGCCGCGCATGCCCGAATCCAGCGGCGCTTCCGGGGTCAGCTGTCGGAAACATCGGAGATCATTCCTTTCTACCCCGCCATGGGCTCGCGCCATATCATTGCTATCGGCGCATCCACTGGCGGAGTGGAAACGCTGAAGGATATATTTCAGCACCTCCCGGGAAACGCTCCTCCGATTGTCGTTACCCAGCATATGCCGGAGCGCTTTACCCGCTCCTTCGCTGCCCGGCTGGACACCATCTCTGAAATGCGCGTGATGGAAGCTGAAGACGGCGACCGCCTGGCCACCGGGCATGCTTACATCGCCCCGGGCGACAAGCATCTGAAAATCGTGCGCAAAGGCAACGAGCTGGTGTGCAGGCTCGATGACGGCCCACGCGTATCCGGCCATAAACCATCAGTGGATGTGCTCTTCCATTCCGTAGCCGAAGCGGCCGGCCCGCATGCGGTAGGCGTGATCCTGACCGGCATGGGAAAGGACGGAGCCGTGGGCCTGAAAGCCATGCGCGACAACGGCGCATTCACCATCGGCCAGAACGAGGCTACCTGCGTGGTTTACGGCATGCCCGCAGCCGCCATGAAGATCGGCGCCGTGCACATTGAAAAACCGCTGAGCGAAATTCCAAAAATCATGCTTCAGCATTGTGAAAAACGAAAGGAACGGGCATGACCCCATCCCCTGCGCTACATCAGCTGATACTGGAGCCGGACCATGCGCCCGGCAACTACAGGCTTGAACATTCACCGGAAGACATAGCCCGCGCCTGCGCCGCCAGCGGCGCGCTTGAATTGCTGGAATCGCTGCTGCCGGAAGCCGCGCTGGAAGTGGAGCGCGCCAGCTGCGATCTGACCGAAAGGTTCAAAACTCTGGCCGCCAGCGCAACCACGCAAAGCGAGCTGGTGCAATCGCTGCTGTCCGCCATTGGCAGCATTGATCTGGATGACCGGAAAATCACGCTGCATGAATTCACTGACTTATTCAGCAGCACGGTGGATGACGCAATCGGAAAGCTCCTGTTCGTTTCCAAAAAGGCCATTGAAATGGTGTACGGCATGGAAGATGCGCTTAAAGATCTGAATGAGATCGAGCGCTTTTCGCAGGAAGTGCAGAAAATCACCAAACAGACAAAACTGTTGGCGCTTAACGCGAATATCGAAGCCGCAAGGGCTGGAGAAGCAGGCAGGGGATTTGCCGTGGTAGCGGATGAAGTAAAGAGCGTTTCGCAGCAAGTAGCGGAACTCTCGGAAGCCATGAGCGCGCGCACCAGTGCTATTATGAAAAATGTCTCCAAAAGCTACGGTGTATTGAAAGAAGTGGCCACCATCGACATGAACGCCAATCTGGAAGCCAAAGATACGCTTAACGCATTGATGCAAGGCCTGACGCAGCAGAACCAGAAAACCATTGAAGTCATGCGCTCATCCGCCGATACCTCTCGCGAGATCGCCCAGAGCATTCAGGGCATGGTAGTCAACCTGCAATTCCAGGATAAAAACACGCAGATCATGGACAATGCCGTACGCATTGTGAATAAGTGCCTGTCATTATTTGATTTCTGCCGCCGGTTCGACCGCCGTGATACTTCCCTCATCCAGCGCATGGCCGATTCCATCCTAGCCGTAATAACATTAGGTGAAATCCGCCAGCGATATGCTACTAAGATGCGCGACGACAATTTCCTCCCCGATATCGCCATCGTCGCTTCAAACGCGTCCGCGAACGCGGATAATATCGACTTATTTTAGGAGCAGTTCACTATGGAAGTCTCTGGTCAGTTTTCGAATGGACATTACAACATTCATTTGCAGGGCCGCTTCACTTTTAATGACAATCCGGTATTCCGCGAAGTCATACTGGATAAAATCAACGATCCCGAGGTGAAAACCATTGCCTTGAATATGGAGCGCGTGGAGTTCGTCGATTCGGCGGCGCTCGGAATGCTGCTTCTCGCCCATGACGAAGCGAAAGCACTGAATAAGCAATTGCACCTGCATGGTATCAATGGGCAGGTAAAGCGCATCTTCGATATGGCGCGCTTCGATCAGTTTTTCCATTATTGATGAGCATTTTATGAACGATACGGAAGCGGTGCCTGAATTGTACCAGTCGTCGATCCTGATTGTTGACGACGATGCGGTCAGCCGCAGATTCATTGAAAAAGCATTGCGTGAACGGGGATTCACTCAGATATACTCCGTCGATAGCGGCGTAAAAGCCCTGGCGCAGCTGGATTTCAAGCAACCGGACCTGGTGATTCTCGATATTTTCATGATGGGCCTGAACGGACTCGATTGCTGCCAGTGGATTCGTTCACAACCGAAGCTTCAGGGCCTGCCTATCCTGATGCTTACCTCTCTCACTGATGAAAAAATGCGCTTTCAGGCTTTCGAGGCGGGCGCCAGCGATTTCGTTAGCAAGCCGCTTCACCCACAGGAGCTTTTTGCCCGCGTCAAGGTGCAGCTGGAAAACCGCCTGGCGATCAAGGATTTACAGCGCTACAAAAAACGCCTTGAACTCGAACTTTCCAGCGCCAGTGAATTGCAATCCGCTCTCCTGCCATCGCATGAAGAACTGGCCGATGCGCGCCGGCACTGTAAACTGGATATCGCCTCTTATTTAAATACTTCCTCTGAAATCGGCGGCGATTTCTGGGGCATGAAGCGCCTATTCCCGCATCAAACGGCGTTCTGGACCGTGGATTTCTCCGGCCATGGCGTTGCCGCCGCGCTCAATGCCTTCCGCCTACAGGCTTACCTCAAGGAGCATTCGGAATCCGCCTCGCGGCCCGGGGATTATCTCTCGCACCTGAACGACAAGCTTTTGCATCTGTTGCTGCGCGGCTATTTCGCCACCATGTTCTACGGCATTATCGACACGCGTGGCGATAAGTTGCATTATGCCTGCGCCTGCAGCCCCCATCCATTCATCATACGCCGTAGCGGCGAGGTGGAGATGCTGGACGGCACCGGCACACCCCTTGGCATCTGCATGCAGTTTTATGAAACCAAAAGCATCGATTTCAAATCCGGCGACACGCTGATGCTTTACAGCGATGCCCTGACGGAAACACCGGATAGCACCGGAGCCTGCATTCAGGAAGACCATATCGCAACACTGCTTGCTGAGCAGAAAAATCCCTCAGCCATGGACCTGAAGGAAGCTGCCCTCTCTTATTTTAAAAAGCATGCCTCCCTGCCCGCGCAGGATGACTTAAGCCTGACTTTTATACATAGGATGGACTAACGCCATGGGTTGCTGCGCAAGATATTACTTCCGCAACGCCGAGGAAATTTACGATCTCGCCCGTTATCTTGCGGAAGAACTCCCGAACTCCCACGCGGTAATGATCGGCATATACGAGCTGCTGCTGAACGCAGTGGAGCATGGCAATCTAGGCATGGACAGGGAGGCGAAAAGTGCCTTGCTGCGCCAGGGCACTTTCGGCAAGGAAATCAACAAACGCCTGTCGCTGCCGGAAAACAAAATAAAATATGTTGAGGTCGAATGGGAAAAGGATGAATGTTTTACACGTCTCTCCATCCGCGATCAGGGAAAGGGTTTCGACTGGCGGCAACAAATGACCCCGGAAACACCAAACCGCTCCATTCACGGTCGCGGCCTGCTGATTGCCGAGCAGTGCGGTTTCGATGCCGTCACCTTCAATGAACACGGCAATGCAGCCACCTGCTTTACATACGATCCTGCCACCATCAGCCCAAACCGCTGTGATTATAACGCCAACGCCCCCGCCTGCGATAAAATCCAATGCCCAAAGAGCCTTGCAAAACAGTCTATTTCGGTATCGTAAAGTAAAACATGCTCCCCTTGCCCGGCTCGGACTCCACCCCTATCAACCCGCCATGCTTTTCCACGATGCGCTTGCAGATCGCAAGCCCAATGCCGGTTCCCATATATTCATTGCGTGCATGAAGACGCCTGAACGGCTCGAATATTTGCGCCGCATACTCAGACGCTACGCCGATGCCATTGTCTTTCACGTAAAAATACCATTCATCCTGCCGCTCATCCACCCCGATATGCACGCGCGGCAAAACATCCTTCGCATGAAATTTAATCGCATTGCCCACCAGATTCTGCAGCAAGCGCATTAATTGAATGGGATTGCCCATCACTTCCGGTAGCGCGTCATGCGTCACCGTTGCCTGATGTTCCTCGATGAAGGAGGCCAGATTTTCCATCACGCGCCGCATCTGCTCTTCCATGCTGACTTTGCTATAACGCATTTCCTCATTGCCGATGCGGGCATACTCCAGCAGGTCGCCTACCATTCCGTGCATACGCGTGGCGGAATCATTGATGACGGAGATATATTCCCTCGCCCCTGCATCCAGCTGGCCCGCATATTCCTTACGCAGCAGCGCGGCAAAATTCGCCACCAGGCGCAAGGGCTCTCGCAGATCGTGCGAAGCGACATAGGCGAAACGCTCCAGCTCTGTATTGGATTCGGCAAGCTTATCCACCAGCTGACGCTGGCGTTCCTCGGCCTTCCTGCGCTCGGTGATATCTTCCAGACTACCGGCCATGCGTACGGGTTTGCCATTAGCATTCCAGGCTGCCTGGCCGCAGGCGTAATACCACCGCCACTCGCCTGATTTTGTTTTCATGCGGTATTCGGTACGGTACGGCGCACGCTGCGCCAAATGCGCATTGAGCTTTATCAGCGCGCCGCCCAGATCGTCAGGATGTACACGGCTCTCCCACTCATTAAAATGATCCGTCATTTCGTCCGGCCTGTAACCAAGCAATTCTTTCAGCCGGTCGGAAAAATTCAGGCGGTTAGTCATCATGTCCCAGTCCCAAAGCCCTACGCCTGTGCCCTGCCAGCCAAGATTCAGCCCTTCCTGGCTTTGATGCAGTGCTGCCTCCTGCGCCTTCTGCATCGTAATATCCTGCATGATAGTGGTCAGGTACAATGGCCTGCCATCTGCATCCCGGTGAAGAACCAATGTCTGAAGCACGGGAATCTCACTGCCATTTCTGTGCAGTAACGTATTTTCACCTTTCCAGAAGCCCTTTTCCATTACGAGCGGGATAATGGTTTCCTGCATGCGCTTATAGGCATAAGGCGGGTGCATGTCGGCGATTTTCATGCCGGCCATATCAAAATCATCCGCAAGCCCGACTATCCTTTTCGCACTGCGGTTATGGTATTGCAGATTACCATCCATATCCGCCATGCCGATAAATTCAGAGGATTCCTCAATTGCAGCAATCAGCTTAGCAGTTTCCTGCTCCATTTTTTTACGCTCGGTGATATCTCGAAGCATCCCCATATAAAGAACGCGTCCAGGTATTTTCACCTCGCTAATGCGTAGATCTACATCAAACGCATTGCCTTCTTTGCGCCTGCCCTTCACTTCCCATGAAACGCCAAAATTCTTCTTTCCGCTGATATGATGCTGAATTGAAAAATATTTATCACTTTCGCCATGGTCAGATTCCAATAATAACATATCTACATTTCTGCCAACCACCTCGGCACTGCTGTATCCGAACATTGCCTCACATGCTGGATTAAACTCCTCAATCTCTCCTATGCCGTTGATAAGCATGATTCCATCCACTGCGCCTTGCATCGCCGCACGCAGCCGGGCTTTACGTTCCTTTAGCAGGGCTTCGCTCCGCCGAAGGCGGAAGAACAATACCAGCGCGCTAAGCGCAAAACTTGAAATGAGCAGTCCTGCAATCAACACCATCCACGGCAGACGCGTAATAACCTGGTCGCGCAAAAACTTCGAGGCCTGAACATTCAATATCCAGCTTGGCGCATCATCGCCACCGAGAGTAATGGACGCGGTATAGTTATTCTCCGCTCCAACATCTGGAGGCATGGAGAATATCGTTTCGCCGTTCTCTGAAACACTTAGCAGCACGCGGGAATTCATTATGGAATTAAGAACTGTATGGAAAAAAGCATCCATACTGAGCAAGGCAACCATCACACCGTCGTTGTCGCGGCCATGATATAGCGGGTAGGCGATTACATATGCTTTCCTGCCGTCATCGAGGCCGACCGCTCCCAGATTCATCGGCTGGCGGCTTGTCATGATGTTCTGTAATTCGGCAGCATTATTCTTTGCAATATATTCCATTATTTCGGAAGCCTGCTCCTGACTGACTTTGGCTTCCTCCCATATGGTTTTACCTGCCGCATCAAGCCGTATAGCTGCCGTGAGGAAAGAGTAATTCTTCAGGTACGCCTCTACATCGCTTCTCCATAAGGCTTCCGGTGTGCCGCCGGATGTTTGCCAGCGCTGAGTGATGCGCCACAGCGCCTGCCGTACATCGGTAAATTGCCGCTCGGCTCCATGTGCCAGATGCTCGGCTTCTGCATGCACAATGGTTGTTAAATGAGCATACTCCTGCTGGCGCAAGGCATATGACATTGAAATAGCGATAACCGCCAGTGCAATGCCCACCGGCACCGGCAGCCAGAATGTACTATCCAGCTTGCGCTGCACATAAATAAGAGTTGCGGTTCCCAGCAGCACCAGGCATAGCGCGCTGAGAATCGACATATGCGCAAAGTTCTGCCAGCCATATGCCGTCTCCACCCCGCTGATATATCCTAGTATCGGCACTATGCCTAAAGCAGCCGCCATGCTTGCTGCAAGCAGTACAGTTAAAGCACGCAAACCGTTCAGCCTGGATATGTCGCCGAATATCAATGCCACATTTAATAAAATTAGTGCGAACGCCGTGTTAGGCGCCATACGCCCACTCTTAATCGCACCTGCAGTGAGAAGTGAATCCGTAAACAGCGCATCCACGCCGTAGCTGGTGTTCGTGATATATTGCATAAGCGTCGCCAGCGCCAGCATGCAGGAAAAGAGTGACGGCACAAGAACAGCACGGTGCTTGCCTGCCTGCAATAGCAAAAGAGTAATGGCGCTGCCAAGAAAACACACTGCGGTATTAAATTGCATGGACGGAAGCCCCGGATGCATTTGCACCAACGCCAGATTCTGTGTCCGCCACCCCCACAGCACCAGCAAAGCGATCACTGCACTCAGGACGCCGGCACCCCAGATGTAAGCCGCCGATGCTTTCTTAAGGCCCCGATGCTTTTTCTCCATGCAGATCCTTGCCAGTATGATTGCAGACCACTCTTTATGGAGCGCGGCACAAATCTTGTAAACCGCTATGTAAGAGACAAGTATTGCGCAATGTACGATATGCCGCTTTCAGATGCAGACCTCTAAAATTCTGCTTAGTGACTTGAGAAACATTATATTTGGAACCACATGGCACAACAGCCATTGCTGCGGGGATTTTGTTTATTGGAAAAAACCTTTTTAAAAAGCCCGCCCCCAAGCATTAGCTTGTTCATGCCATACAGGAGCAAGCGCAGAAATTCACTGCTTCCGGGCTGGCAGCCGTTTTCCTGTGGGTGGCTGATTACTTACGCCGCGTCCCGCGCACTTCTATCCGTAATCTGCTGCATCGAGCCGCTGACCTTCTGCACGTTGAAGGAAATCTCCTTCGTCACTGCCGTCTGTTCCTCAATGGCCGAGGCAGCACCGGTGACATATTGATCCACATTTCCGGCGGAACTGGCAATATTGCCGATGCTATGCAGCACATCGTCAGAGGAAGACTGCACTTCCTGAATCTGGCGCGAGATGTCTTCGGTGGCGCGGGTAGTTTGCGTGGCGAGATTTTTCACTTCCGCCGCCACCACGGCGAACGCCTTACCCGCATCCCCCGCGCGTGCGGCTTCTATGGTGGCATTCAGCGCCAGCAGGTTCACCTGCTCCGCGATGCCGCTGATAAGCTCGATAATCCCCTTCATGTTTTTCATCTTATCATTCAGCAGCTGCGCGGCGGCGCTGGAATGTGTTGAATCGGTCAATATGCTGGCGGACGCCTGGCGCGACATATTCATGTTCCGGGATATTTCGCTGATAGAGGAATTCATCTCCTCCACCGCGGCCGCCACCGAAGATAGATCCCCGACTGATGCTTCCGCGATTTTAATCGTGCGAATCGTCTTGGTAACGTCAGATGCGTATTTCACCACCTTATAAGGCTTACCCGCAGGATCAAAAATCGGATTGTAAGACGCCTGAATCCACATCTCCCTTCCGCCTTTTGCAAAACGACGATAAACATTCGCATCGAACTCGCCGCGCCCAAGCTTTTGCCAGAACGCAGCATATTCAGGCCGGGCCGCCTCTGCAGGGTCTGTGAACATGCTGTGGTGCCGCCCCTGAATCTCTGCCAGCGTATACCCTGTAACGCTTAAAAAATTCTCATTCGCCGTGATGATGGTGCCATCCAGATTGAATTCAATCACCGCCTGCGATTTACGGATTGCATCAAGCTGCCCCTGTGCGTCAGACGCAGAAAGCTTCTGCGCTGTAATATCGGTAG
>CAYPEF010000012.1:20645-31726 GCA_964409675.1 uncultured Rickettsiales bacterium
TGTAATATCGGTAGCGTATTTCACCACGCCGGTTACTTTACCATAGTTGTCGGTAATAGGATTATAGGATGCCTCAATCCATATTTCCTTGCCGCCCTTACCAAAGCGCTTAAATTGCGCTGCAATGAATTTCCCCTTGCCAAGCTTGTGCCAGAAATCGGCATATTCCTTACTGTTGGCATAGGTCGGTTCGCAGAATATACGGTGGTGCTGGCCTTTAATTTCGTCCAGCCTGTACCCTATCACATGTAAAAAATTTTCGTTTGCATCCACAATAGTTCCATCGGGCGCAAAATGAATTACGACCTGCGAACGGTTTAGTGCGGCAAGCTCTGCCTTATCTGAAATGGAATTCTTGGAAAAAAACATTAATCCTCTAGTGCCTTAGAGGATTTTTGTTTAGCATCCCAAAGTAAATAATCTATTAACACACCGGCATGCATTGTATATAACCATGATATTTTTCAACCTTAGCGCTCCAATCTTTCACCATGCTATAGTGGCGCCAATGCAAACCGCTCCGCTTTACTAAGCAAATCACGCACTTCCTGGTCACTGATCTGCTCGAAACGCTGATACCACTTGCCTACGCCATAAAACCGCTCTGGCGTCATCAGGCAGATAATATCATCCGCTTCCGGCAAATCCTGATAAACCGTTGTCGGCGCCACCGGTGCTGCCATGATGATCTTTTTGGGTGCATGCGCGCGCAGCGCCGTAATTGCCGCGCGCGCAGTAGCGCCTGTAGCAATACCGTCATCAACCAGAATAATCACGCGGTCGCGCATTGCAGGCATTGGTTTCTGCCCACGATAGGCGAGACTTCGCCGCTGCACTTCCTGTATTTCCGACTGTACCGTGCGTTCAATAGCATCTTGCCCCACCGGGGTCACTGCCAGCATTCGCTCATTCATCAACCGTGTGCCATCGCTGGCGATTGCCCCCATGGCCAGCTCCTCCTCGCCGGGGAAACCCAACTTTCTCACAATAAAAACATCGAGCGGCGCATGCAGGCGTCTGGCGATTTCATATGCCACCGGCACGCCGCCACGCGGCAGAGCCAGCACCAGCACATCATCCCGGCCCGCATAATGACTCAGGCGGTCAGCCAGCATCCCGCCCGCCTGCCTACGGTCATGCAGCATATGCACCTCACGCAAGTGTTATAATGGTAGTTGCCCATGCTTTTATCCATAATGGATAAAAAGGAAATCATTTTATGCGCTTAAGCAGCGCCAGACGTATCTCCTCGGGTGCCGCGCCTTTTTCACGCAGGCTGGCCAGCGATTCACTGCCGCGGCTTTTCGATAATTTCAGCCCATCGTCCTCCGCCAGCAATGCATGATGGTGATACAGCGGCACCGGCAGCCCCAGCAGCGCCTGCAGCAGCGCATGCAGGCAAGTCGCCGCCTCCAGATCGTTTCCACGCACCACATGGCTGATGCCCTGCAGTGCATCATCTACCACCACCGATACATGATAGCTGGACGGTATTTCCTTCCGCACCATCACCGCATCCCCCCAGCGCTGCGGCTCGGCACGCACACGCTCCGTCTCCTGCGTAAACGGCACGAAGCGCGTATAACTCAAATCAGCCCCGGCCATGCCCAGCGCCTTCTCCATGTCAAGCCGCAGGCAATAGGGCGCTCCCGCTTCCATCAACGCCTCCACCTGCGCGCGCGAATAACGCTTGCACGTACCCATATAGAGCGGCGCGCCGTCCGGATCATGCGCATGGCTTGCCAGCGCCACTTTTTTTCGCGTGCAGAAGCAGGGATAAAGCAGCCCGCGCTCTTTCAGCTTACCCCATGCTTCGCGGTAATCCTGCCAATGCTGCGACTGCACCCGCACCGGCTGCTTCCATGTCAGGCCAAGCCATGCCAGATCCTCCAGGCAATATGCTGCCAGTTCCGGCGTGCAGCGTGTGACGTCGATATCTTCCAGCCGCACCAGAAACTCGCCGTGCAGCGCCTGTGCTATGTGCGCATTCAGCAATGCAGAATAGGCGTGCCCCAGATGCAGCCGCCCGTTCGGACTGGGCGCGAAGCGCAGCCGAACCGGCGCGGAAAGACCATGATTAACCATAAATAACCAATAGCTTGAACATCTATAATTCGAATAGTAAGCGTCTTTTATGCGAAAAAACCCACATATTCGTCGTTTGATAAACGAAATTCGTAGCTTTTATATTAATATTCGCTTAATACGTTTGTGTTATCAGTATTGGTAAATAAAAGTGTGAATAGTCTGAATTATCATCATTCCCTTACCATCAACGGAGTATCGCATGCCCACTAACGCAAAGAAGAAAGCTTCCCCCGCAGCCAAGGCCGCTCCGGCTATCCGCCCGGTGAAAGACACCCTCACCAAATCCGCCCTGCTCAACCACATTGCTGAGCAGACCGAGCTGACCCGCAAGCAGGTGGCCGATGTGCTGGAATCGCTCGAAGGTGTGATGCTTGGCTCCGTGCACTCTAAAGGCGTGGGCGAGTTCACCCTCCCCGGCCTGCTGAAAATCACCCTGCGCAAAGTCCCCGCCCGCAAGGCCGGCACGCTGATCCGCAACCCGGCCACCGGAGAAATGATGAAAGCCGCCGCCAAGCCGGCATCGGTGCGCGTAAAAGTCCGCGCCCTCACCAAACTGAAAAACGCCGCCGCCGAATAAGCAGCGCCGCGTAAACGCTAAAAAGCCCAGAGAAGAAATTCTCTGGGCTTTTTTATTGCACGCCATTCTTTCGCATCGTGCACAGGTGCGGAACGATACGCAAAATCACGCCGCCTTCTTCTGGCTCGCTTCCGCCGCAGCTGCCTTGGCGAAAGCCGGACGCTTGCGCACGCTTTCCGTCACGCGCTGCACGTTCGGTCCGTATTGCGTCGGCTGGGTAAGCCAGTCTTTCCAGCCTGCAAGCACCGTGAGCAGAATATCCGCCACCGTCAGCTTATCTCCGCAAAGATACTGCTTTCCCTCCAGCTGCTGCTCAATTTTATCCCATGCTTCCTGCACGCGCTGGCTAGTCTTTTGCTTCACGCTCGCCTGCGCCTGCTCGCCATCCACATATCTTTCAGGATGAAAAGTCGGTACGTAAGTCGGATGCAGGCTGGCATTCAAATACATCAGCCATTGCAACGCCGTGGCGCGTTCTTTGGTACCAATGGGGGGTAATAACTCATTCGGGTACTTCTCCAGCAGGTACAGCATCATCGCCGCCCCTTCGGTGATGACGTAACCATCTTCCACCAGCGTCGGCACCTGCTCGCGCGGGTTGACTTTCTTCAGTTCCGCCCGGCTCGCCGGGTCGCGCAGATTCACCGCCTTGGCTTCAAACGGAGCATTCAACTCATTCAGCACCACATGCACGGCTTGCGAGCACGCACCGGGAGAATAATAAAGCGTATACATAAAACCTCTCTAATCCATCTCAATTACAACCCCTCCCCTTGGAGGGGGGAGGGAATTTTAGGCTGCGCGGGTGCCTCACTATAGCCGCAAGCCCTCAGCAATCCAAGCATATGTTCCGGCGGGTGCGCCTGCACGCTGACCGCCTCTTTCTTGGGATAAAGCGGCACGCTAACACCTTGGGCATGCAAATGCAGCATCTGCGCAGCATCCGGTGCGCCATACACCACATCCCCCACCATCGGGCACCCCATCGCCGCGCAGTGCACGCGCAATTGGTGCGTGCGCCCGGTGCGCGGCTTCAGCTCCAGCCAGCTGATACCATCGCCTTGCCCCAATACCCTATAGTCGGTAACCGCTTCCTGCCCCTGCTCCGCTACCGTCATTTTCCAGCTGCGCGGGTCAGGCGATGCCTTGGCCAGCGGAAGCGTAATCCGCCCTTCCCGTTGCGACATCTCACCCTTCACCACCGCCCAGTAGATCTTCTCCACCTTCCCTTGCTCAAATAACTTTCCCAGCTTCTGCAATGCCTTCCGGTGCCGCCCCAGCACCAGGCAGCCGCTGGTATCCTTATCCAGCCGGTGCGCCAGTGCCGGGTCGCGTGGCAGGCCGAAGCGCAGATGCTGGAAATATTGCTCCATATTCTCGCCGCCCTTCGGCCCCTTATGCACGGGTATCCCGGCGGGTTTATCGATCACCAGCATCAGCCCATCGCGGTAAAGCAGGCGTTTTTCAATATCTTCCGGGGTCATAACGCAATAAAACTGGCATTTATTGCCTTTTTGCTATAAAAGGCGCTGATTTTAAACATTGGATTAAGCCCCTTCATCGCATGAAAAGCAAGCCCTCTCCCAAAATCGGTTTCGTCAGCCTCGGCTGCCCCAAAGCATTGGTTGATTCCGAACGCATCCTCACCCAGCTTCGCGCCGAGGGCTATGAATTCTCGCCGAGCTACGAAGGCGCAGACGTGGTGATCGTCAACACCTGCGGCTTCCTCGACACCGCGCGCGAGGAATCGCTGGACGCCATTGGCGAAGCCCTGGCCGCCAACGGCAAGGTTATCGTCACCGGCTGCCTGGGAGCCGAGCCGCACAAAATCCGCGAGCGCCATCCGGACGTCCTCTCCATCACCGGCCCGCAGGCCTATGAATCAGTGGTCAGCGCCGTGCATGAAGCCGTGCCGCCCCTGCACCACCCCTACCAGGATTTAGTACCCCCCCAAGGTATACGCCTTACCCCCCGCCACTATGCCTATCTCAAAATCTCCGAAGGCTGCAACAACCGCTGCTCCTTCTGCATCATCCCCAGTTTACGCGGCGACCTGGTAAGCCGCCCCGCGCGCGACGTGCTGCTGGAAGCCGAACGCCTGGCGCAGGCAGGCGTGAAGGAACTCCTCGTCATCTCGCAGGACACCTCCGCCTACGGCGTGGATATCAAATACGCCGCCACCCCCTGGCGCGGGCGCGACGTGCGCGCGAAATTCTATGATCTGTGCGAAGCGCTCGCAGAACTCGGCATCTGGGTGCGCCTGCATTACGTCTATCCTTACCCGCATGTAAACGATGTACTGCCGCTGATGGCGGAGAAAAAAATCCTCCCCTATCTCGACATCCCTTTCCAGCATGCAAGCGAACCTGTGCTGAAAGCCATGAAGCGCCCCGCCGCGCAGGAAAAAACGCTGGACCGCATTCGCCAGTGGCGCAGCATCTGCCCGGACCTGACCTTGCGCTCCACTTTCATCGTCGGCTTCCCCGGCGAAACCGAAGCCGATTTCCAGTTCCTCCTCGACTGGATGCAGGAAGCCCAGCTCGACCGCGTCGGCTGCTTCCCCTATGAAGCCGTGGAAGGCGCTGCCGCTAACGCGCTTCCGAACGCCGTACCTGAAGAAGTCAAACAGGAACGCTGGCACCGCTTCATGGAAGTGCAGCAGGAAATCAGCGCGAGCCGCCTGCAACAGAAAATCGGCTCCACCCTCCCCGTCATCATCGACGCCGCCACCGAAACCGGCTATGCCGGGCGCACGCAAGGCGACGCACCGGAGATCGACGGCATCGTGCACATCTCCACTGAGCGCCAATTCATGCCCGGCGACATCATCCCCGTCGCCATCGAATCCGCCGACGAATACGACCTCCACGGCAGCGCACTCGCATCCTGATTGCATCGTCATCCTGCGCGACGTGGAGATGACGACAGCGATAAGCTTAACGCATTATTCTTCTCTATAACATAGCGGCTTGACGTATCCTTCATTAGCATGCGATACGCATATCATTCCCACCAGCAATGGAGATGCCGATGTCCCGCCGTTTATCCCCGTATATTTTCGCCGCCCTTGCCGCCAATGCCTGCCCCGCGCTTGCCGCGGACGATGCAGAAAACCCGATGATCTCCGCCGAAAACAGCGCCACCACCACCTCCACGCTGGAAGCGGACACTACGGACAAGATCGCCACTAAAGCCGACGCCACCGCCGTACTCAGCGATGCAAGAGGCACCAGCAACGGCACCGTCACTTTCACCGAAGGCCCCGCCGGTTTACTTGCCACCATCGAAGTCAACGGCCTCACCCCGGGCTGGCACGCCATCCATGTGCACGAGAAAGCCGATTGCACCGCGCCTGATTTCAAAAGCACCGGCAACCATGCAGCCCCCATCAAGCATAAGCATGGCTACATGATCAAAGGCGGCATGCATGCAGGCGACATGCCCAACATCTGGGTGCGCGATGATGGCATCGCCAAGGCGCAAGCTTTCATGCCCGGCATTTTCTTAAAAACCCTGCTGGATAAAGACGGCGCCGCCGTCATCATTCACGCCAAAGCGGACGATTACACCACCCAGCCCACCGGCGATGCCGGCGACCGCATCTCCTGCGGCCCCATCACCGCCAAAGCAAAACCGGCAAAGAAAAAATAGCTAAATACGTGTCACCCCGCCGTATGGCGGTATCCGGGTGTGTTCCTGCGTAGTACTGCAACACACCCGGATACCGCCATGCGGCGGTATGACATATATAGTTGTTCCATATAAGCATCCGTCATCGCCCGAATCGCGCAGCGATTATAGGGCGATCATACCGCACCCTCCGCTGGATTCCCCTATAATCGCTGCGCGATTCGGGGAATGACGAATTGGATAGCTCTTATTGGGAGGACTATACTAAAGAATCCTGAGAACTTAGTTGATCAACTCAACCATTGAAGGCGCAAGCCGGTTTCCCTGCGCAACCAGTGCTTGGCTGATATTCTGCTGCAGCAGGTTCTGCGCGTTGGCCGTGGAAGCCGCGGCGATATCCGCATCGCTCAGCGACGCGCGCGCCGCTTCCTGATTGAAGGTTGCAGAGGCAACCACCGCCCCGGCAAATCCCAGATTCTCCTGGAACGCGCCGATATCAGCCTGTAGCGAGGAAAGCGAATCAATCCCCTTTTCGATCTGCGTAAGCGCCGCTTCCGCATTCGCCTGCGACAGCACGTCAAGCGGCCGGCTTCCCAGCAGCGCCTCCTTGCTCACAGGCTCAATGGAGAGCTGCTGTGCATCCTGCGCATCGTCACCGAGGATATTTTTAAACGATAACGCGCCGCTGCCAGAGAGCGACCCGTCCAGCAAACTCGAGCCGCCAAAGCGCACACCCTGCGCCGTTTTATCGATATCGGAAAGCAGCGACTGGAATTCCTTGTTTAGCCCTTTGCGCGCATTCTCATCGAGATCACCCGAATTGGCGCGCGTGGCGATTTCCTTCAGGCGCGCCAGTGTCTGCTGCACCTGCTCCACCCCGTCGCTCGCCACCTGCGTCAGGCTTAAATTCTGCGCCACGTTCACATTGACCTGCCGCAAGCCAGCAAGGCTGTTCTGCAACTGAACCGCCGATGATAAATCCGCCACGTCGCCGCCGAACGCATCCGTCCCGCGCGATCCGGACACCAGATCCGCAATCGTCGTTTTGATATTAGCGCCTGTCTTCTGTAATGACTGCGACGCGCTTGAGAACAAGCCAGTCAATGGGTTGATGAGCATGCGATCCTCCTGACCAAACTAAAGCACTTACGTGTGCCCGCTCGATTAACCTATGTGCCTACATTACACAATAATAGCAAAAAGTTGAAAAAGCGTAAACAAAACACGCTTGTTTTTGCTTTTTTCAGTCCCGGAAAGAGGATCTAGGCGAGGCATTCACGCGGTAAAAAATTTAATATCTATATATTTCAGTATATTGTTAATTTTTCCAAAAATTATAAGTTTTTACTTATTCATTATGTCACCCCGGCTCATAGTGGGGTCCGGCCTTAAGTATGCAGATACCGTCATGTGGCGGTATGACAATAGGAAAGCAAGGCACAATCATCTCAAGAAACCCGCCAAAATCAGGTAATTTTCCTAAACGCTCGCCTTCACCAGATTATTAGCAAAATCCCGCGCATCGAACGCGTTCAAATCCTCAATCCCCTCGCCAATTCCTACGGAATGGATAGGTAAATTGAACTTCCGCGCCAGCGCCACCACAACTCCGCCCTTGGCCGTCCCATCCAGCTTCGTAACGATAATACCGCTCACCTCCACCATTTCCTTGAACACCTCTACCTGCGACAGCGCATTCTGCCCGGTGGTGGCGTCCAGCACCTGCACCACTGCGTGCGGCACATCCGCATCCAGTTTTTTCAGCACCTTGATAATTTTCTTCAGCTCCTCCATCAAATTGGCCTTATTCTGCAGCCGCCCCGCCGTGTCGATCATCAGCACATCCGCCCCCTTGGCGCGCGCCTCTTCAAGTGCGCGGTAGGCCACGCTCGCCGGGTCCGCCTCATGCTCGCCGCGGATCACCGGAATGCCGGAGCGCTGCCCCCAGATTTCCAGCTGCTCAACGGCTGCCGCGCGGAACGTATCCGCCGCCGCCAGCATCACTTTCTTTCCCTGCCGGGTATATTGCTGCGCCAGCTTGCCGATGGTCGTCGTCTTGCCATTACCGTTGACTCCCACCATCAGGATGACATACGGCTTCTTGGAAATATCCGGCACCAGCGGCTTGGCGTACGGCTTCAGCACATCGGCAATCTGCGACGCCAGAATGTCGCGCACCTCATCCTCGCCGATATCCTTATTGAAGCGGTCCTTGGCCAGCAATGCCGTCATCTCCGCCGCCACTGTCGCCCCGAGATCGGCCTGAATCAATAACTCCTCCAGTTCATCCAGCGCTTCCTGGTCCAGCTTGCGCTTGGTGAAAATCCCGGTAATCCCGTCGCTGATACGGCTGGAGCTTTTGCTTAAGCCCGATTTCAGCCGCGCGAGCCAGCCTGCCTTGGGTACATCGTCACTCATGCGCGCACCCTTGCCGTAAACGCCTGCCCAGCCACACCGGTAATCACCGCCGGAACGATGGCCCCGCTTTCATGTTCACCTTCCATTTTCACCGGCACAAAGTGTGTGCAACGACCTTCGGACGGTTTTTCCATCAGCACTTCAATTTTCTCCCCCACGCGCCCGTTCAGGTAACGTGCCAGCTGCCGGTTCCCCGCTTCGCGCAAGGCTGCCGCGCGGTCTTTACGCACCTGCTTCGCCACCTGCGGCATCTTCGCCGCCGGCGTGCCGGAGCGTGCAGAATACGGAAACACATGCAGGTAAATCAGATCGGCTTCTTCCACCATGCGGCGGGTATTTTCAAACATCTCGTCCGTCTCCGTCGGGAAGCCCGCGATGATATCCGCCCCGAACACCACATCCGGGCGAAGCGTGCGTACTCGTGCGCAGAAATCGAGTGCATCCTGCCGCAGATGCCTGCGCTTCATGCGTTTCAGCACCATGTCATCCCCCGCCTGCAGGCTGATATGCAAATGCGGCATGAAGCGTGGTTCACTGGCAATGATGTCATAGAGGTCATCATCTACCTCCACCGCGTCAATCGAAGAAAGCCGCAGGCGCGGCAGCTCCGGCACCAGCGCCAGCAGCCGCTTCATCATCTGCCCCAGATTGGGTGAACCTGGCAGGTCGCTGCCGTAATCGCTGATGTCCACGCCGGTCATCACCACTTCCTTATAACCGGCCTCCACCAGCGCCCGCACCTGCGCCACGATATCGCCCAGCGCCACTGAGCGGCTATTGCCGCGCCCGTACGGGATAATACAGAACGTGCAGCGGTGATTGCACCCATTCTGCACCTGCACGAACGCCCGCGCCCGCCCCTCAAACCCGCTCACCAGGTGAGACGCCGTTTCCTTCACCGACATGATGTCATTCACGATCACCCGCTCACTCGCATCCACAGCAAGGTTCAAATACGTCGCCGCCTGCATCTTGTCATGGTTGCCGACCACATGATCAACCTCTTCCATGTTCGCGTAATCCTCGGGGTGCACCTGCGCTGAACAACCGGTGACGATAATACGCTTCCCCGGCTGCTCCTTCCGCAGCTTGCGGATAGCCTGGCGCACCTGCCGCTCCGCCTCAGCGGTCACCGCGCAGCTATTGAAAATCACTGCGTCCGCAAGTCCTGCCTGCTCCGCCTGCGCCTTCATCGCTTCCCCCTCGTAAGTATTGAGGCGGCAACCAAAATTGATAATAGAAACTGTCACAAATATTTAACTTTTATTTATAAATGCTCTCTATACAAAGCAATACTTAACATTTAACGGAATATATATGCCGAATACAGAACAAAATCAATCTTTTGATAATTATAATAAATTTAGAAAAGAGCTATTGCGTTGGATTGCAGGTCATCCAGATCGTATTGCTCCCCGATTTCTTTATTTACTCTCTAAAAATCAAGAAGGTTTTATAGAATTTGGCAATCGCAACCGCTTCTCGCAAGGCAATATTGAACTTAGTCCTCACGAGAAACAGATTTTAATCAAAGCAGCCTCACCAGGCGGCATCAAAGAGCTGAATCAAGAAGCCGCAGATCTGGACTCGCCAAGGAATGTAAACCGCAGGCAAGTTCTGGCCGCTTTGTCAATACCATTCATGGCAGCAGGGGGCACAACTTGTATTGCTGGTATGGGCGGTGAATATTATTATCGAAACCGAGCCGCCAGAACCGGAAACAGCTCCGATGCAAACACAGCAGACATACATCACAACGTTAGTATTGGCGGAGCATTATTAGCCTTAGCAGGATTTGGCTCGTTTATAGTTGATGGTGCACTCAGCATTAAAGACTACATAAGTGATCGCATAGAACGTAATAAGCCGATACTACCTCCTGAATACGAAGACCAGGTTTATAAATTAATAAACGTGCTTGAAGACCCATTACAGGATGAACTGTATCAAGTAAATCAACGTCGCGGCAGAGCACGTTGATAATTCAAAGCAGGATGTTTAGCTAAACAGTAACGACTCCGCTAAACACCTGAGCCACCGGCCCCGTCATTATTACATGCGCATTGGATTCCATCCATTCAATGTGCAGAATTCCACCGGGAAGCGAAACCTCTGCGCTTCTGCCGCTTATCAGCCCTCGCCGTACAGCTGCCACCAATGTTGCGCATGCCGCCGTGCCGCAGGCCAGTGTTTCCCCTGCACCGCGCTCCCATACGCGCAGCGCAATCGACGCAGGGCCGGTCATTTCCGCCACACTGACATTGGCGCGTTCAGGAAATAATGCATGATGCTCCAGCGCAGGCCCCAACTCGGCAAGCGCAATATCTTTAATATCCGTAGTAAAAAACACCATATGCGGATTGCCCAT
>CAYPEF010000013.1:0-7454 GCA_964409675.1 uncultured Rickettsiales bacterium
CCCTTCACCCCGCCCTTGTACGACTCCCACCAGGCCTGATGGTAATACGGCCCCTCATCGGTCGGCGAGCGGCCTTCCAGCGCGAGTTTTTCGAGGTGGTGTTTTTCTTCCGTGTCCATGCGGCCTTATGCAATCATCTTCTATTGTGAGTGGGCGGTATTTCCCCTATAAAATCATTCTACTTAAGGGGCTGTTTTTTCGACAGTGAAGATTTGATGACAATCAGGGGGTAGGAATGATCGGACGGCTGAACCATGTGGCTATTGTTGTGCCGGATTTGCAAGCTGCAACAAACACTTACCGGGACACGCTGGGGGCTTCCGTCTCGGCCCCGCTGGACCTGCCGGAGCACGGGGTGACCACCGTGTTCGTGGAACTGCCCAATACCAAGATCGAACTGCTGCACCCGCTGGGGGAGAATTCCCCCATTGCCGGGTTCCTCGCCAAGAACGCATCCGGCGGCATCCACCATGTCTGTTACGAGGTGGACGATATCTATGCCGCACGCGACCGGCTGGTGAAGCAGGGCGCCCGGGTGCTGGGCGACGGCGAGCCGAAAAATGGGGCGCATAACAAGCCGGTGCTGTTCCTGCATCCCAAGGATTTCTGCGGCACGCTGGTGGAGCTAGAGCAGGCGTGAGCTGGAAATTCGCGATTTTTACCTATCTGGTGGTGTGGTGGATCAGCTTGTTCGCCCTGCTGCCGCTATGGGTGAAACCGCAGGAAAATCCCGCCGCCGACCAGTATGCCGCTGCGCCGGAGCAGACGCACCTGAAGCGGAAACTGCTGATTAATACCGGCGTAAGCGCGGTGATTACGCTGCTGATCCATCTGCTGCTGCTCAGCGGCTGGGTGCCGCTTCGCAATGTCATTCAGCTCTGAAGCCGGTTGTGCCGGCGCAGGCTGGCATCCATAAGGCTTGAGAATTGAAGAAGATGGCCGTATGAGTGGATGCCAGCGCTTGCTGGCATGACAAAAAGGAATCTTATGCATCTCTCCCGTTATTTTCTTCCCCTGATCAAGGAAAACCCCTCCGAGGCGCAGGTAGTCTCTCACCGGCTCATGCTGCGGGCGGGGATGGTCCGCCAGCTTTCCGCCGGCATTTATAACTGGCTGCCGCTGGGCTTTGCGGTGCTTGGGCAGGTGGCGCGCATCGTGCGCGAGGAGATGAACGCGTCGGGCGGGCTGGAATTGCTGATGCCCACCATTCAGCCGGCTGACTTGTGGCAGGAATCGGGCCGGTATGATGCTTATGGCAAGGAAATGCTACGCATCCGCGACCGCGCCGAGCGCGATATGCTGTTTGGCCCGACCAATGAGGAAGTGATCACCGATATCTTCCGCCATAATGTCAAAAGCTACAAGCATCTGCCGAAGAACCTCTACCATATCCAATGGAAATTCCGTGATGAAATCCGCCCCCGCTTCGGCGTGATGCGCGGGCGCGAATTTTTGATGAAGGATGCCTATTCCTTCGACCTTGATTATGCCGGCGCGCTGAAAAGCTATGAATTGATGTATGATACCTACCACCGCATTTTCTCGCGCTTGGGACTCACCGCCATTGCAGTGCGTGCCGAAACCGGTGCGATCGGCGGCGATCTGAGCCATGAATTCCATGTGATTGCCGATACCGGCGAAAGCGCATTGTATTACGATGCGACCTTCGATGATATCCGCAGCGGCAAATTAAGCATCTCCTCCGCCGAAATGCGTGCGCTGTATGCCGCTGCCGACGATCAGCACAAGCCGGAAACCTGCCCGATTCCAAAGGAAAACTTACGGGAAGCGCGTGGCATCGAAGTGGGGCATATTTTCTATTTGAGCAAGAAATATTCCGAAAAGCTCGGCGCCAGCGTCACCGGTCCGGACGGCGAGCCGGTCACGGTGGAAATGGGGTGCTACGGTATTGGCGTGTCGCGGCTGGTGGGGGCGATTATCGAAGCAAGCCATGACGAAGCGGGCATCATCTGGCCGGAATCGGTAGCGCCGTTCCGGGTTGGGCTGATTAACCTGCGTGTGGGCGATGCAAAATGCGATAAGCTCTGCAATGAATTATATGAAACGCTCAACAAGCATTGCACCAAGGTGCTCTATGACGATACCGATGAGCGCGCCGGGGTAAAGTTTGCCGGCATGGACCTGATCGGCCTGCCGTGGCAACTGGTGGTCGGACCCAAGGGCGCGGAAAAAGGCATGGTGGAGCTGAAGCAACGCAAAACCGGGGAGAAGCAGGAGTTGTCGGTGGAAGCGGCGCTGGGGAAATTGCTGGTATAGCCCTGCTTCCTCTTTTGCATTAAAGCAGAGGGGGAATCTCAATAAACCCATTGGCAAAGCGTAGGCGATAGTGTGTAATTGCGCGAAACCCGCTTGATCCCTGAAGGAAGCCCGCATGGAATCCATTCTTATCGCTGTTCTTACCTTTATCGCCGGTGCGGCGCTGGCGGTGATGTTTGCGCCTAAGCGCGGCGTTTCTTCCAAGGAGCTGGAAAAGGTGAAACAGGATAACGCGGCGCTGACGGCGCGCTGTGAATTGCTGGAAGAGTATCATTTCGCCGCCAAAGAACAGCTGGATGCCACGCGCAAGGAATTGCTGGATTCGCACGGCAGGCTGAACGCGCTGGAGGCGGAGAAGAAGGCGCTGGAGAACAGCAAGGCCGATCTGCTTTCCATGCAGGAGCAGATGAAGCTGCAATTTGAAAGTCTGGCTTCAAAAGTGATCGAGAAAAACAGCGCGGCGTTTAATGAGCAGTCGCAAAAAAGTCTCGGCGATGTGCTGAATCCGCTAAAGGAGCGCTTAAACGCATTCAAGGAGCAGGTGGAAACCTCCTTCGGCAAGCAGCGCGACGAGCAGATTACGCTGAAAACCCAAATCGAAAATATCATGCAGATGAGCGGCAAGCTCTCGGCGCAGACGGAGAATCTTACAAAGGCGCTCAAAGGCGACGTGAAGGCGCAGGGCAATTGGGGCGAGGTGATTTTGGAGCGTATTCTGGAGGAAGCGCAACTACAGAAAGGCCGGGATTATATCCTGCAGGGCGAAGGCTTGGGGCTAAAATACGCCGAGGATGGCAGCGCGCAGAAGCCGGACGTGATCGTCAATCTGCCGGACGGCAAGCACCTGATCATCGATTCCAAAGTATCGCTGAAGCATTATGAACTCTACTGCTCGGTTACGGATGAGGACCCGTTGAAGGACGGGTATTTCAAGCAATACCTTGCTTCCGTGCGCGCGCATGTAAAGGGGCTGGCCGAACGGCGCTACCATGACAACGAGAAAATGCGCACTCCGGATTTCGTGCTGCTGTTCATGCCAATTGAAGGCGCGTATTCGCTTGCCGTGCAGAAAGACGCGGAATTGCATAGCTACGCCTGGAACATGAAAGTGGCTATCGTCTGCCCGACCACCCTGTTCGTAACCATGCAGACGGTGCATTCGCTGTGGAAGCTGGAAAACGGCAACCGCAATGTGGAGGAAATTTTAAAGCGCGGCGGCGAGCTGCATGATAAGTTCGCGCTGTTCATCGACAGCTTGCAGGATGTCGGCACGCAGATCGACAAAGCCCGCCATTCCTATGACCAGGCGCTTGGCCGCCTAAGCACCGGCAAAGGCAGCGTTACCAGCCAGGTGGCGATGCTTAAAAAACTTGGCGCGAAAGCCAGCAAAACGCTGCCGCGCGAGCTGGTGGAGGAAGGTGAGGAAGCAACCGCGGAAATCCTGACGATTGCGTCGTAATCACTATTATGAACACTATTTCAATTATCATTTTCACCGCTATCATGTCATCCCCGCCTGCGCGGGGATGACAAAAAAATATGCATAGAATAAGGGCACTATGAAGAAGAAGCAGAATACCACCCCCGTCGCCTGCGTGGTGCTGGCTGCCGGGAAAGGCACGCGGATGAAATCAAGCATGCCGAAAGTCATGCACCGGCTGACCGGCAAGCCGCTGATCGCGCATGTCAGCGGCAGCCTCAAGGCGCTGAACCCGGCAATACTGGTGACGGTGATCGCCCCCGGCATGGATAGCGTGGAACAGGCGGTGCGCGCGGAATATGCGCAGGCAAAATTTGCCGTACAGGAACAGCAGAACGGCACCGGCCATGCCGTGCGCATGGCGCAAGCAGCGCTGGAGGGATTTGAAGGCAATGTATTGATTGCCTACGGCGATACGCCGCTGGTGAAAACGGAGACATTCGCCCGCCTGCTTGCCGTGCTGGAGGAATACCCCAAATGCTCATTGGCGACGCTTGGCATGCGCATGGACGATCCCACCGGCTATGGGCGGCTGGTGGTGAACGAGCAGGGGCAGCTGGAGCGCATCGTGGAATGCAAGGACGCCAACCCGTGGGAGAAGGCGATCAAGCTGTGCAATTCCGGGGTGATGGCGGTGCGCGGGCCAGTGCTGTTCAATTTGCTGCGCCAGATTCAGAACCGCAATGTCAGCGGCGAATATTATTTAACCGACAGCGTCGGCATCGCGCGCGAGCAGGGGCTGGAATGCCGCGCTGTGGAAGCGTTGGATGCGCAGGAGTTGCAGGGCATCAATTCGCGTGCCCAACTGGCGGAAGCCGAGCAGTTCATGCAAAACCGCCTGCGCCGCGCCGCCATGGATAGCGGGGTGACGCTGATCGACCCGGCGAGCGTATTCTTTTCCATCGACACCCAGATCGGGCAGGATACGGTGGTGCATCCGTTCGTCAATTTCGGCCCCGGCGTGCGCATTGGCTCGAACGTGGAAATCCGCTCTTTCTCGCATCTGGAAGAAGCAAGCGTGGCTGATCATGCCACCATAGGCCCGTATGCGCGCCTGCGGCCCGGTGCGGTGCTGGAGGAGGGGGCGCATATCGGCAATTTTGTCGAGATCAAGAAATCCACCATCGCCAAGGGCGCGAAAGTCAATCACCTGACCTATATTGGTGATGCGGAAGTGGGCGAAGGCGCGAATGTGGGAGCCGGCACTATCACCTGCAACTACGATGGTTACGCGAAGCATAAAACCGTGATCGGCGCCGGTGCATTTATCGGCTCCAATACGTCACTGGTAGCGCCGGTGAAGATCGGCGAAGGCGCAATTACAGGGGCTGGCAGCGTGATTACGCAGGATGTTCCTGCACACGCGCTGGCGGTGGAGCGCTCCGACCAGAGCATCCGTGAGGGTGCCGCGCAGCGCATCCGCGAGATTCGCGGGAAGAAAAAATCCTTATGATTTTCTATGAACAAAGATAATTGAGTAAGTAAAAAATCAGGGTACTCTACCTTCGATAATGCGTAATGCAAGCATGACTGCTTGCAAGCGAATGTCCTGACGATCACCCTTGAATATCTCCGAATAGACATTCGTTGCGCCGCCGCGCCAGCCGCTGGCGATCCATACCAGCCCTAACGGTTTTTCTGCGCTGCCGCCGCCCGGCCCGGCGACGCCGGTAACAGAGATAGATATGGTTGCATGTGAGTGAGCGATTGCGCCTTCGGCCATCGCCATTGCCACTTCGCGGCTGACCGCTCCATGCTGCTGAATCTGGTCGGCAGGAACTCCAAGCATATCGGTTTTTGCTTCGTTGGAGTAAGTAATAAAGCCACGCTCGAATACATCGGATGAGCCGGGAATTTCTGTAAGCAGTGCAGCAATCAGACCGCCGGTGCAGGATTCAGCCGTAACAATTTTCAAGCGATGTGAGCGGCAGCGGGCCAGAATGCGCTTAGTGCGGGCGTAATGCTCATCACTGAACATCTCAGCCTCCCAGGACAGCGAATATATGGGTCAGCAGCTGCTGAGTGCCGGTGAGGTAGGCAATGATCATGATTACCAGCATTACGAAAATAGGATAAAAGCCCGCCACCATGTCATCCGCCATCACGCCAAGGCCGCCCTTGATTTTCTCATCGGCTACGCTGACCGGCCAGGGTTTGACAATATCGAACAGCCGGAACAGCAACAGCCCCACAAGGTAGGAATTAAACGTGGGAAACAGCACGCTCAGCAGCAGTGCCTGCCCGGCTACTTCGTCGATGACGATGGCGCCGGGATCGGGGTTTTCGCTGTAGCGCGCGAGGTAGCGGTTCGAGGCCCAGCAGCCGATAAAAAACATCAGCAGCGAAAAAGCCATGAGCCCGAAATTGCCAAGCGTAACATGAATCAGGAATGCAAACGGCAGCGCCCCGATTGAGCCGACCGTGCCGGGCATGATCGGTGACAGGCCGCAGCCGAACCACGTAGCCAGCATTAGCGCCGGATCTTTGCGAATATCCTGAAAGGTCGGTTTGCTCATAACTGTCTCGGCAGGACGATGCTGGCGGAGGCTTGTGCGGCAAGCCCCTCGGCGCGGCCAAGGAAACCCAGTTTTTCCGTGGTGCAGCCTTTGACGTTGACGCGTGTGGCGTCTATTTTCAATATATTGGCGATGCGCTGCTGCATCTCCTGCCGGTAGGGGCCGATCTTGGGCGATTCGCCAATGATGGTGACATCCAGATTCACAATCTCGCCGCCGTGCTTTTTTAAAAGCTGGTAGGCATGGATCAGGAAGCGGCTGGAATCGGCGCCGGCCCATTGCGGATCGTCAGCGGTGAAATGCAGGCCGATATCGCCTTCGCCGATGGCACCTAAGATTGCATCCACCAGCGCATGCAGACCGACATCGGCGTCGGAATTGCCTTTCAGGCGGTAGGGATATGGAATGTGCACGCCGCAGAGCGCCAAGGTGCGCTTGCTGCCGGGTTTTTCCTCCTCATGCGGCGCGAAGGCGTGCACATCAAAGCCGGTGCCGACGCGGATTTCCGTCTCGGGCATAGGGACAAGGCGGGTCATGAGCTGTATATCGTCCTGGGTGGTGAGTTTGATATTGGCGCGTTCGCCGTCCACCAGTCCTATCGCAAGGCCGGCCCGCTCGGCAAGGGCGATGTCGTCGGTGACTTGCGTGTCGCGGAAGCGCTGGTGCGCGGCGTATATATCGGCGAAGCGGAAGCCTTGCGGGGTTTGCGCGGCGAACAGGCCGCTGCGGTCCACGGTGGAATGGATGACATTTTCCTTCACTGCTTTCAGCGTATCCTGCACCGGCAGCACCGGCAGCGCGGCGGGATAATCCTCCAGCGCGTCCAGCACACGGTCGATCAGCGCGTGGCTGACCAGCGGACGGGCGGCGTCGTGAATGAGTACGAATTGGGGTTTGCGCGGGGCAATGCTTTTTAACCCACGCAGTACCGATTCCTGCCGCGACTCGCCGCCGATGACGCAGGGAAATAAGGTCAGCCTGTCCGTGAGCTTGCGGTAGAGCGGGTGATGCGCGCGGGCGATGACGGCGCGCACGCCGTCGATACGCGGGTGCGACAAAAACGTTTCCAGCGTCCGGCGCAGCACCGGCCTATCCCCCAGCTGCAGATACGGCTTCGGCACATCGCTCCCCAGCCGCTCGGATTTCCCGGCGGCGACGATAAGTGCGATGGTGCGAAGCGG
>CAYPEF010000013.1:7554-31544 GCA_964409675.1 uncultured Rickettsiales bacterium
TGATTCCGCTGTATTTAAGCATGGGGATGGGATTTGTGGCGGCGCGGGTGCTGAGCGTGCCGGGGGAGCCGGTGTCGAAGCTGATTTTTTACCTCATCGTGCCGATTGTGTTTTTCAACGGTGCGTTGCATGCGCCGCTTTCCTTAAGCGTGCTCAGCCTGCCGCTGGTGCCGTTTGCCATTAGTAGCCTGCTCTGCCTGCTCTTTTATTATTTCGGGCAGCATATGTTCCGCGATGCCACACGCAATCTGCTGGCGCTCTCGGCGGGCAATGCCAATGTGGGGTATTTCGGCCTGCCGGTGGCGTATATGCTGTTCGATACCAAGGATGTCAGCCTCTACATGGTGCTGATGCTCGGCACTACACTGTATGAAAGCACGCTCGGCTATTACATCGCTGCGCGCGGGCAGTTCACGGCGGAAGAAGCGCTGCGCAAAGTGCTGCGCCTGCCGGTGATCTACGGCTTCTCCGCCGGGTTGCTACTGAATGCACTGAATGTGCATGTGCCGGTGTTTCTCGACGATTTCTTCTTCAACGTGCGCGGGTGCTACACGGTGCTCGGGATGATGATTATCGGCATCGGCTTGGCGCAGGTGAAGGAGTTTTCGCTCGATCTGAAATTCACCGCCTGCGCTTTCTTCGGAAAATTCATCTGTTACCCGCTGCTGGCGCTGGCTTTCATCGCACTCGATAATAGCCTCCTGCACTGGTACAGCGCGCAGGCGCACGCGGCGCTAATGCTGCTTTCCATCGTGCCGATGGCGGCCAACGCGGTGGTGATCGCCACCCTGCTCAACGTGCAGCCCGCCAAGGCGGCGGTTGCCGTTTTTTTAAGCACGCTATTTGCGCTTTTCTATGTTCCTCTGATGGTTATGTGGATGATCCGGCAGTAGGAAATTGTGGATAAAATGGTTAAATTGCTTTATATAAAGCGCCTTAACCCCTGCTATCCCGGTGTTTCATGACTGTGCGAATCGATTCCATCCCGCTTTCCGACCCCGTGATTTTAGCGCCGATGACCGGCGTGTCCGATCTGCCGTTTCGCCGCCTGGTGAAGCGTTTCGGTGTGGGCATGGTGGTTTCCGAGATGATCGCTTCTCGCGCCATGGTAATGGAAAAGCGCGACACGCTTCGTATGGCGAGCTTCTCGCCGGAGGAATACCCGTTCGCCGTGCAGCTGGCCGGCTGCGAGCCGGAGGTGATGGCGGAAGCGGCGAAGCTGAACGAGGACCGGGGCGCAACGCTCATTGATATTAATTTCGGCTGCCCGGTGAAAAAAGTGGCGGTCAATTCCTATGCCGGCTCGGCGCTGATGAAAGATGAACCGCTGGCGGCGAAAATCCTGGAGGCCACGGTGAAAGCGGTAAAGATTCCGGTGACGCTGAAGATGCGTATGGGCTGGGACCATAATAACCTCAACGCGCCGCGCATTGCAAAAATCGCCGAGGAGTGCGGCATCAAAATGCTCACCGTGCACGGGCGCACGCGCGCGCAGATGTATAACGGCTCCGCCGACTGGGGCTTTATACGGAATGTGAAGGAAGCGGTGAAGCTGCCGGTGGTGGCGAACGGCGACATCACCGATTTTGCGCATGTCGATCAGGCGATACAGCTATCGGCTGCGGATGCGGTAATGATCGGACGCGGTACCTATGGCCGCCCGTGGTTCCCGGCGCAGGTGTGCCATTATTTGAAAACCGGCGAGAAAAAGCCCGCGCCGACGCTCGCCGAGCAGCATGCCATCGTGAAGGAGCATTATGAAGACATGCTCACCCATTACGGCACGCAGGCCGGCATGATGATCGCGCGCAAGCATATCGGCTGGTACGCCAGCGGCATGTATGAATCGAGCGCTTTCCGCAACCGCATCAACCAGATGCTGAACGCGGACGATGTGAAGCGCGAGATAGACGATTTCTATGCGCGCAGCATGGAATACGAAGCCGGAAAGAAAGCAGCCGACCATGCTGGCCTTGCGGCTGCCGCCTGAACATCCCATGCAACCGCGTGTTCCCGTTTCCGCCGACGCGCTGATCGAAGCGCTGCCGCTGGCGATGCTGGTGGTGGACGGAAGCGGCCATATCCGCCACCTCAACCCGGCGGCGGAAGAGCTGATTGGCGACAGCGCCCGGCGTGTCGTGGGCAAACATCTCAGTGACCTATGGCCAGCGCATATGCTGGATGCGCTGATGGCGCGGGCATGGCAGGATAACGCAATGGTTACCGAGCACGCGCATGTGCTGGAGCAGTTTCAGCGCCGTTTAGAAGTGCGCGTGCGCGTGGTGCCGCTGGCGGATGACTCCGTCATGCTCCTGCTGGAGCCGCATGACAAGCGCGACGCCTTCGCCGCCGATGAAGCCAAGCAGCGCATTGCCGAAGCATCCGGCCTGATGGCGGCGATGCTCGCGCATGAGATCAAGAACCCGCTGGCGGGCATTCGCGGCGCGGCGCAATTGCTGGAAGGAGACAGCGAAGCGGCGCTCACGGCGCTCATCTGCCGCGAGGTGGACCGCATCCGCGACATGGTAGAGCGCGTGGAATCGCTCTCGGAGGCCAAAGGCCTGCCCGTGCAGCCGGTGAATGTGCATGAGGTGCTGCGCGAAGCCTGCGAATTGCTGCGCAGCGCATCCGCTATGTCGCTCGATGTGGAAGAACTGTTCGATCCTTCGCTGCCGCCGGTGATGGCGGCGCGGGTGGCGCTGGGGCAGATATTTCTCAACCTGCTGAAAAACGCGCAGGAGAGTATGCAGGGAAACGGCGTTATCCGCATCCGCACCTCGGCGCATTACGGGCATATGCGCCACGCCGATGAAATGCAGTCGGCCTACGCGGCGATTAACATTGAAGACAGCGGCCCCGGCATCGCGGAAGAAATTAAAGCGCGGCTGTTCGAGCCGTTCGCCACCACGCGCGGGCGCGGACGGGGGCTTGGCCTTGCCGTCACGGCGCAACTCGCCTCCGGCATGGGCGGGCATATCGAGCTGGTGGAAAAGCAGGAGGCAGGCGCGCATTTCCGCCTGCTGCTGCCCTTATATCCCCTCCCCCTGCAAGGGGGAGGGGCAGGGTGGGGGTCTGGTGCAGCATATGCCGATGCTTCCAATTCTGTTGAAACAGACCCCCACCTAACCTCCCCCTTGCAGGGGGAGGAACGAAGTATCCGCGAGGATGCGAAGTCATGAGCCGCTCCATCCTCATCGCCGATGACGATCATTCCATCCTCACCGTGCTGGAGCACGCCGTGCGACGCCACGGCTACACGCCGCACTGCACCGGCGACGGGCGGGTGCTGATGCGCTGGATTGATGAGGGCAAGGGCGAAGCGGTGATCACCGACGTGATGATGCCTTTCGACGGCGAGGACGCCAGCAGCTTCGACTGGCTGCCGCACATCCGCGCCCGCAGGCCGAACCTGCCGGTGATCGTAATCAGCGCGCAGAACACGCTGAAAACGGCGGTGAAGGCGAGTGAGGCGGGGGCTTATGAATACCTGCCCAAGCCATTTGATCTGAATGCGCTACTGGCCTGCCTCGATAAATCGCTTGCCTCAAAAGAAGAGGCACTGCCGCTGGCAAGCGGTATCAGGGAGAAACCGCAGGCGTTGATTGGTGCCTCCCCCGCCATGCAGGCAATCTACCGCACGCTGGCGCGCGTGGTCGGCGTGGATTTAACCGTGATGATCACCGGCGAATCCGGCACCGGCAAGGAGCTGGTAGCACGCTCCATCCATGAGCTGGGGCCGCGCAAAGCAAAGCCATTTGTAGCCATCAACATGGCGGCGATTCCGAAGGAGCTGGTGGAGAGCGAGCTGTTCGGCCATGAAAAGGGCGCTTTCACCGGCGCGAATGCGCGCAAGACCGGCAAGTTCGAACAGGCGGCGGGCGGCGCGCTGGTGATGGGTGCCAGTGGGGACATGCCGCTGGAGGCGCAGACCAAGCTGCTGCGTGTGTTGCAGGAAGGCGAATACACGCCGGTAGGCGGCGCGCATGCCCTGAAAGCGAATGTGCGCATCATCTGCGCCACCCACCGCGACATGAAGGCGCTGGTGGATACCGGCGAGTTCCGCGAAGACCTTTATTACCGCCTGAACGTGGTGCCGGTGGAGATGCCGCCTCTGCGTGCGCGCAAGGAGGATATTCCCCTGCTGGTGGAACATTTCCTGCACAAGGCGGTTGCGCGCGGGCTGCCGCAGAAATCCATGAGCGCGGAAGCCATGCAACTGCTCAGCGCCTATGACTGGCCGGGCAATATCCGCGAAATGGAGAACATGATCTACCGTATCTGCGCGCTTGCGGCGGAGCGCATGATCGGCGCGGAAGGGGTGAGTCCCTATCTCACGGCAGCGGGCGGCGAGCGCGTGGAAAAGAGCGGTATGAAATCGCTGGAGCACTATATCACCGATTGCCTGACCGCGTATTTCGACGCGCACGCGGGCGAGTTGCCGCCGCCGGGACTCTATGAGCGCATCCTGCCGCTGATGGAGCGCCCGTTGATCCTGCAGGCGCTCTCGGCCACCGGCGGCAACCAGCTGCGTGCGGCGCATCTGCTCGGCATCAATCGCAATACACTCAGGAAGCGATTGCAGGAACTGGGGATACAGAAATAATGAAGCACGCGAAAGCGTGGACGGCGGGGATGTATAGCGTATATAAGAATACTTCCCTTCTCCCTTGAGGGGAGAGAGTTGCATTTGCTTGAATCGCTTTAGCATTTAGCAAATGCTGGGTGAGGGTAACAGCGGCTGCGATTATCCGCACGGCCTTTCACCCCCACCAAGATTTTCTAAAGCGCAGGCGCTTAAGAAAATCTATCCTCCCCCCTTCAGGGGGAGGGGAAAACGAAGAGTGAGTGTTGCGCGTGGATGGAACGGTTATAAAACCCTTGAGCTTTCGCAAGCGGCTTAAAGCCAGCTGGCTGGGGCGCAATATTGCGCCGCTGCTGACGCTCGCCTTCATCGTGGCGGCGATGGCGACTTATATTAATATGACGCATAAGGCCAGCCCCCTCGGCCCCAATCCGGCCAAGGTGTGGAATTTGCTGCTGGTGAATCTCGGGCTGTTGCTGGCGCTGGCGGCGGTGATTGGGCGGCGAGTGATTTTCCTCGGGAAGGCACTGAAGCGCGGCATCGTTGGATCGCGCCTGCAGCGGAGGGTGATCGGCACATTCAGCTTGGTGGTGATCTTGCCGACGCTGCTGGTTTCCATCTTCTCCATTTTCTTCTTCAGTCTCGGCATTCAGGCGTGGTTCAATGAGCGGGTGAAGATGGCAGTGGCGGAGTCGCTCGCCGTGGCGGAGGCTTACCTCAGCGAACATAAGGAAAATATCCGTACCGAGGCCATGGCGATGGCCAATGACATTGCTCCGGCGGTCGGCATGGCGTTTTCCAACCCGGTGGAATTCAACCGGTTAGTCTCGGCGCAGGCAAGCGTGCGCTCGATCTCGGAAGTAATCGTCTTCCAGCATAACCGCATCATTGCGCAAGGGCGATTTACCTTCGCCGCTGCTTTCGAGAGCCTGCCGCTTGATGCTGTCGAGCGCGCCCGCGACGGCGAAGTGGTGTTGCTCGGCGATACCGATAATGATAGCGATAAGGTGCGCGCGCTGGTAGGTATTCCGGGCGTGGAGGACACTTATTTGCTGATTGGCCGCCTGATCGACGCGAAGGTGCTCAGCCACATGACCAAGACGCAAGGCGCCGTCAGCCAGTATAATGATTTGCAGGCCAATCTGGAGCGGTTGCAGCTCACCTTCTCGCTGGTGTTTCTTTCCTTCGCGCTGCTGCTGCTGCTTACCTCCATCTGGTACGGCATGCAGTTCGCCATGCGCTTGGTGACGCCGATTTCCCGGTTGGTAGCGGCTGCCGAGCGCGTAAAAAGCGGCGATTATGACACGCGCGTGGAGCTAAGCGGTGAGGAGGATGAAATCGACACGTTAAGCCGCACATTCAACCGCATGACCGAACAACTGGCTGCGCAGCGCACACAGCTGATCGAGGCCAATCGCAGGCTTGACGAGCGCCGGCGCTTTACCGAAGTGGTATTGAGCGGCGTCTCCGCCGGAGTGATCGCCCTTGACCGCGAACAGCATATTACGCTCGCCAACCGCTCGGCGGAGGCGGTCATGAAAAACGGCGACAGTATCGTGGGCCGCCCGGTGGCGGAAGTGCTGCCGGGCATTCAGGAATTGCTTTCGCAGGTGCTGGCCAAGCCGGAGGCGTTGGCGCAAGGCACGCTCCATATCGGCACCGGCGATAAGGCACTGACGCTGCATGTGCGTGTGAGCTCGGAAATGCTTGAAGGCGCGATTGCCGGGTTCATCGTTACCTTCGACGATATCACCATGCTGATCGCCGCCCAGCGTCATGCCGCCTGGTCGGACGTGGCGCGAAGGGTTGCGCACGAAATCAAAAACCCGCTAACGCCGATTGCGCTTGCTGCAGAGCGCATTAAGCGCAAATACGCAAAATTCATTGAAGCGGACGAGGCGGAAACCTTCGCGCGCTATACCGATACGATTGCCCGTCATGTCGGTGATATCGGGCGGATGGTGGATGAATTCGTAAGTTTTGCCCGCATGCCGAACCCGGTATTCAAGGAGGAGGATTTAGGCGGCATCATTAAAAAAGTGGTGTTCTCCGAGCAGGTGGCGCACCCGAATATCCGCTATGAAATGCAACTGCCGGAGCAATCCATCACGTTCCTTTGCGACGAACGCCAAATGACGCAGGTGCTCGGCAACCTGCTCAAGAACGCGGCTGAATCCATCGACGGGCAGGCGGAGCCAGATACCGTAGGGGTGGTATCGGCGCGTCTCGAGTATAAAAACAGCAATATAATCATTGAGATAGCCGATAACGGCCCCGGTTTTCCGCCGGACAAGCTGGAGTGCGTGCTGGAGCCGTACTTCACCACCCGCGTGAAAGGAACCGGGCTGGGGCTGGCGATTGCCCGTAAAATTGTCGAGGATCATAAGGGCGAAATGCGCTTATCCAATAATCCTTCCGGCGGGGCCATCGTGACGCTTTCCTTTCTGCAGCAGTGTGATATAAAAGCCGCACCATGACCGCTGATATTCTCATTGTAGATGACGAAGCCGATATTCGCGATTTGATTGCGGATATATTGCGCGATAACCAATACACCACCCGTACCGCCTCCAGCAGCGATACGGCGCTGAAGAGCATCGCCGAGCGCGTGCCTTCGGTGCTGATTCTCGATATCTGGCTGCAGGGCAGCGAGCTGGATGGGCTGGGCATACTGGAAATGGTGCGCAAGAAATACCCGCATATGCCGGTGATCATGATCAGCGGCCATGGCAATATCGAAACCGCCGTGTCAGCCATCCGCATCGGCGCATATGATTATATCGAAAAACCCTTCAAGGAAGACCGGCTGCTTCTGATCGTTGCCAAGGCGCTGGAAGTGGCGCGGCTGAAAAGCGAGAACGAGGAACTGAAAAGCCGCGGCAAGTTCGAGTCGCAGCTGACCGGCCCGTCGCAGGGCATCACCGCCATCCGCCAGATCGTCGAGCGCGTGTCGCCCACCTCCAGCCGCGTGCTGATTACCGGCGCACCCGGCACCGGCAAGGAGATGGTGGCGCGGCTGATCCATGCCCGCTCGCCGCGCGCGAATAACCATTTCGTATTGCTCAACGCCGCCGGACTTTCACCGGATAGAGTGGAAGAAGAATTGTTCGGCGTGGAGGACAGCAACCGCATTGGCGGCGTGGAGAAGCTTGGGTTGTTCGAGCGCGCGCATGGCGGCACGCTGTTCATCGACGAAATCGCCGACATGCCGCTTGACGTGCAGGGCAAAATCCTGCGCACCTTGCAGGAAGGCGCGTTCAGCCGCGTCGGCGGCAGCAGGCGGGTGGAGATCGACGTGCGCGTAATCGCCGCCAGTAACCGCGACCTGACCGAAGAAATCGCCGTTGGCCGTTTCCGTGAAGATCTCTATTACCGGCTGAACGTGGTGCCAATCCGCATGCCCTCGCTTCGTGAGCGCAGCGAGGATATTCCCGATCTCTGCCGCTATTTCCTTAAACGCACCTCAGAGATGGCGGGTCTGCCGGTGCGCGAACTGGCGGCGGATGCAGTGGCTGCGCTGCAGGCCTATCCCTGGCCCGGCAATGTGCGCCAGTTGCGCAACATGATGGAATGGCTTTCGATCATGGCCGGTGGCGACCCTGCGCAGCCGGTAAGCGCCGCCATGCTGCCGCAGGAGATTCTCTATTCCAACCCCGTTATGTCGCGCCCCGAGGTGAATTCCGACATCATGGCGCTGCCGCTGCGCGAGGCACGCGAATTATTCGAGAAGCAATACCTTGCCGCGCAGATCATCCGCTTCGGCGGCAATATCTCCAAAACCTCCAGCTTCGTCGGCATGGAACGCTCAGCGCTCCACCGCAAGCTTAAGATGCTCGGGCTGGCGAAGGATGAGGATAAGCTGGAGAAGGTGGGGTAAATCCTCTTCCGCAGGCGGAAGATGAGGGGACGTAAGCTATATCTGTCCCGAAACATACAATCATTCCAAATAAAATCCCCCCTTCGTCATTCCCCGAATCGCTTAGCGATTATAGGGGAATCCAGCGGAGGGTGCGGCATGGATCGCCCTATCATGTTGCCAGCGCAACATTCGGGCGATGACGAATTGTTATTTGGAATGACTATAACTTTCATGCATTACTAAAGGAATTGTCCATATTATGCCATTCCTGCGCAGGCGGGAATGACAAGAGAAGGCGGGCGCGTTAATCATTCATCCGCCGGTCGCCCTTGCGGCGGTCCATTGCTACCGGCACATTCTGCTGCCGGCGGTCGAAGCCGTCTTTGCGAATGGTGATTTCGGTGACTTCCTGCAGCGTATTGCCGGAGACGGTTTGCAGGCGGTCCATGTAGATTTCCGCATCCTGTACGACGGCCTTATCATCGGTGCGCCCGCCGAGCGGTGCGAAGGCGATACTCACGGTGAGCGGCACGGTGGTTTTGTCTGGCAGTACAAACGGGTTGGCGGCGATCAGCCAGCGCAGGCGGTTCAGCACCATGCGTGCGGATTCGAGGTTGGTGTCGAGCAGGATGATGCCGACGCGCCGCGGCGGCAGGCTGCCGATGGTGTCGTCGGTACGCAAATTCTGGCGGGCGAGGCTTGCGATATGCTGCAGCATCTGCGCGGGCATCTCGGGGCCGTATTTTTCCACGATGCTCGGATAATCATCCAGATCAAGCACGGCGAAGGAGGCGGTGAGTTCGTTCTTGTGCACATAGAACAGCACCAGCTCAATATCCTTGGTGAGCGACTTGCGATCCGGCAGGTTGGTGGAGGGGTCGAGCACCTCATGGCCCTTGAAATTCTCGCGCAGGACGGAGCGGAAGGCTTCGGTGCGGCGGTTGCCCTGGCTGCTTTGCAGGATGAGCTTAAAGTAGGCGTTGCGGTCCAGCGATTCCGAGCGCAGCACTTTCAGCCTGAAACCAACCTCGCGGCCCTTGCTGTCGTTAATGCAGAAGCTCTGCACTTTGCTCAAGACACTGCCGACATCGTTTCCGTCGTCTTCGAACTCCACATATTCATTGAGAAGCGAGCGGATGCGGGCGGGGAGGAAATCGGCCAGCTGCTTATTTTCCATCTCTTGTGCGCTGTAGCCCAATAACTCCTCGGTGGAACGGTTGATTTCCTTAATATCCACGCGCTTGCGCTGGTTGTCCTGGCAGATGGTAATGACGGGATCGTTGCTGCGATAGCCGAGGAACATGCTTGAAATCTTAACCCGTTGACCTATGGTGAGAGAATACAGAAACTCAACTATTCAAGCTAGCGCATAAAAGTGAAAGAAGTATTAACGAATATCGAGCCTGCCGAACCTGTTGAAAAACAGCTTAAACGCCTGCGCTACCGCAGTGGCCACCGCGGCTGCAAGGAAACCGATCTGGTGCTAGGCCGCTTTGCCGAGGCGAAACTGGACGGCCTTCAGGGCGAGGAACTGGCTGCCTATGCCAGCCTGCTGGATGAAGACGATGTGTTGATCTGGGACTGGCTGCTGGAAAACAGCGAGCCGCCGCCGGAATACCGCTCCATTTTGCAGCAGCTGCGCGCTCTGACGCCGGTAAGCAAATGACGCAAGCGGAAGCCGTAATCGCCCCGCCGCTGCGGATTCTCGGCGGCGTCGCCGCCGGTTCGCAGGCTTATGCGCTGGCGGAGATGCTGAAGCGCGGCTTGGCCGCACAGGCGCTGATCCATGTGGCGATCTCCGACCGCGAGGCGCGGCTGATTGCCGAGGCGCTGCCGTTTTTTGCGCCGGACGCGGAGGTGCTTTATTTTCCCGCATGGGATTGCCTGCCCTATGACCGCGTATCGCCGAATTCCGCCATCTCCGCCGAGCGCATGCGCACGCTCGGGCAGCTAAGCGCGCAAGCCTCCGCCGGAAAACCGCGCATCCTGCTGACCACCGTCAACGCAGTGCTGCAAAAGCTGCCGCCGCGCGAGGTAATGCAGAGCGCCTTCTTCCGGCTGGACGCCGGCAAGAAGCTGGACCGCGAGGCGCTACTCGCCTTCTTCGCCGCCAACGGTTACATCCGCGTCGGCAAGGCGATGGAGACGGGGGAGTATTCCCTGCGCGGCAGCATCATCGACCTGATTCCGCCTGCGGACGGCGAACAGGCCGGGGACGGCGTGCGCATCGACCTGTTCGGTGACGACATTGAATCTTTACGCCGCTTCGACCCGATGACGCAGCTCAGCACCGAGAAGGTAGCAAGCGTTTCCCTGCATCCGATCAGCGAGATGATTTTCTCCGAAGCGCGCATCGAGCGTTTCCGCACTCGCTACCGCGATCTCTTCGGCGCGGTGAGCAAGGAAGACCCGCTTTATGAGGCCATCTCTAGCGGGTCGCGCTATCCCGGCATGGAGCACTGGCTTCCCTTGTTCTATGAACAAATGGAATCGCTGTTCGATTACCTGCCCGGCGCCATCGCAACCCTCGATATCCAAGCCTCGCAGGCTATTGCCGAGCGGCATGAAACCATTCTCGATTATTACCAGGCGCGCGTGGCTTCCGAAAAAGCGCAAGCCAAGTCCGGCATGCCTTACCACCCCTTGCCGCCGGAACAGCTTTACCTGATGGAAGGCGCATGGGAGCGGCGGCTGGAAGCGCTCACGGTGCTGGAATTCACGCCCTTCGAGCGCGAAGCGAAGCAGGAAGTTTCACTCGGCGTGCGCAGCGGCGTGAATTTCGCCGCGCTCAGAAACTCGCCCGAGATCAACCCGTTCGAACAACTCTGCGAATTCGCCGCCGGCAAGCGCGAAGCGAAGAAAGCGACGCTGCTCGCCTGCCTTTCCCCCGGCTCGCGCGAGCGGCTAAGCGCTTTACTCGCCGCACAGGGCGCGCATTGCGTGCGGGTGGAGCAATACGCCGAGATGAAGGGTATCAGCGGCAAGACCATCGCGCTTGCCGTGCTGCCGCTGGAGCGGGGATTTGAGACGCCGGACGCGGCAGTGGTCTCCGAGCAGGATCTGCTCGGTGATAGGGTCATCCGCAGCAAGCCGAAAAAGCGCAAGGCCGAAGCCTTCCTCGCGGAGGCGGCGAATTTTACCGAAGGCGAGCTGGTGGTGCATCGCGAGCATGGCATTGGCCGCTTCGATGGGTTGGTGACGCTGGACGTGATGGGTGCGCAGCATGACTGCCTGAAAATCTGCTACGAAGGCGATGACCGGTTGTTCCTGCCGGTGGAGAATATCGACCTCATCACCCGCTACGGCTCGGAAGAGGAGGGGGTGAAGCTGGATAAGCTCGGCGGCGCCAGCTGGCAGGCGCGAAAAGCCCGCCTGAAAGAGCGCATCAAGCTCGCCGCCGAACAGCTGATCAAGACCGCCGCCGAACGCGCTATCCGCGAAGCGCCGGAACTCGCGCCGCACGCCACGGCCTATGACGCCTTCTGCGCGCGTTTCCCATATGCCGAAACTGAAGACCAGGAACGCTCAATCGAGGAAGTGCTGGAAGATATGCGCTCCGGCCACCCGATGGATAGGCTGATCTGCGGCGATGTCGGCTTCGGAAAAACAGAGGTAGCGCTGCGCGCGGCGTTTGTCGCCGTCACTTCTCCCTCTCCTTTCCAGGGAGAGGGTTGGGGTGAGGGTTCCCTCATCCATGCTGATGCCGGAGATAGAGGAGCCAACCCTCACCCTGCCCTCTCCCCGGAAGGGAGAGGGGGTAAAATGCAAGTGGCGCTGATTGCGCCGACAACGCTGCTTGCGCGCCAGCATTACAAGAATTTCCGCGAGCGGTTCGAGGGGTTCAGCATCACTGTGCGCCAGCTGTCGCGGCTGGTGTCGGCCAAGGAGCAGAAGGAAACGCGCGAGGGATTGAAAGACGGCTCGGTGGATATCGTTATCGGCACGCATGCGCTTTTGGCCAAGGGTATCGAATTCAATTCGCTCGGGCTGGTGATTGTGGATGAAGAGCAGCATTTCGGCGTGGCGCAGAAGGAAAAGCTGAAAGAGCTGAAGGCGGGCGTGCATGTGCTGACGCTCTCGGCCACGCCCATCCCGCGCACCATGCAGATGGCGCTGACCGGCGTGCGCTCGCTAAGCCTCATCACTACCCCGCCAGTGGACCGGTTGGCGGTGCGCAGCTTCGTGATGCCGTTCGATCCCGTAGTGCTGCGCGAGGCGATCATGCGCGAGCAGCACCGCGGCGGGCGGGTGTTTCTGGTTACGCCGCGCATTCAGGATATCGGCGATCTCTCGCAAAAAATGCGCGAGCTGGTGCCGGAGATCAAGATCGCCGTCGCGCATGGGCAGATGCCGCCGTCGGAGCTGGATGCCATCATGAATGATTTTTATGACGGCAAATACGATATGCTGCTTTCCACCGCCATCATCGAATCCGGGCTGGATATCCCGACCGCCAACACCATGATCATCCACCGCGCCGACCGGTTCGGCCTCGCGCAGCTTTACCAGTTGCGCGGACGGGTAGGGCGCGGCAAGATTCGCGCCTATGCGTATTTCCTGCTGCCTGCGCAGAAAGTGCTTTCGCAGGCCGCCACGCGCAGGCTGGAGGTGATGCAGACGCTTGATTCACTGGGCGCGGGCTTTACGCTCGCCAGCCATGACATGGATATTCGCGGCTTCGGCAATCTGGTGGGAGAGGAACAGTCCGGGCATATCCGCGAGGTGGGGATCGAGCTGTATCAGCAGATGCTGGCCGAAGCGGTGGAGGCGCTGAAGCGCAAAGAGAAAACCGAGCTCGCCGCTGCTGCATCCTCCGAGGAATGGAGCCCGCAGATCAATCTCGGCATGTCGGTGCTGATTCCGGAGGAATATGTTTCCGACCTGCAACTGCGCCTGAGCCTGTACCGCCGCGCGGCGTACCTGAAAGACGAAGCCGAGATCGAGGCCTTCGCCGCCGAGATGATTGACCGGTTCGGACCGCTACCGGAAGAGGTGGAGCATCTGCTGGCCATAGTGCGCATCAAGCAGCTCTGCCGCGCCGCCAGTGTGGACCGGATTGATGTCGGACCGAAGGGCGCGCTGATCACCTTCCGCGAAAGCGGCGTGTCGCCGGAGAAATTGCTGGCCTATATCAGCAAACATCCGACTACACTCAAGCTTCGCCCGGACCAGAAGTTATTTTACGCGCAGGAATGGAAAGATGCGGCTGCGAAGATCGGCGGCGTGAAGCCGCTGCTGGCCAATCTCTGCGCCGCCATCGCTTGACGAAAAAAGCCAGATTCGCCGCAATATTCTTGTAGCGCAGCGCAGGCAATTCCGATATGTTAATCGCCAGCCGAATATATGCCGCTTGCGCCCTTGAGCGGCCATTCCCATTTTCAAATCTCACCGCCCAACAGGAGTATCATTCTATGTTCCGCCGCAAAGAAGACGAAGCGACCGACACCGCCACCAGCACCACCGGCAGCGATAGCAGCGCCACCGAATCCGCCACCGTGATTTCGCCGCAATCCTCGTCGCCTTACGGTTCTTCTTCGGCCGCCTCGGCCAGCCCGGCGTCTTCCGCTCCGGTCAGCCCGTATTCTGGCTCCGCATACAGCCCCGCCGGCACTGCGCCCGGCGCCATCCGTCCCGGCGATACATCTGCGCCGCGTGCTGCTGCCAGCCCCTTCCGTGCCAGCGGTGCGCAGGCGGATGCGCAGCGCGGTCGTCCGGCGGATAACAAGGTTACTGCGGCTGCGAGTGCCACCGGCAATGCCAACTCAAAGGATAACCGCCGCGTGCTGACGGTGGGTGCCGATATCCTGCTGAAGGGTGAAATTGCCACCTGCGACCGCTTGGTGATTGAAGGTAAGGTAGATGCCACACTCAATGACGTGCATACGGTGGAAATCGCCGAAGCCGGTTCCTTCAAGGGCACCGCGCAGGTGGAATATGCCGAGATCAGCGGTCTGTTCGAAGGCGAACTGACGGTGAAAAACCGTCTGGTAATTTACGCCACCGGCCGCGTGCGCGGCAAAATCACCTACGGCGAAATCGAGATCGAACGCGGTGGCGAGCTGACCGGTGAAATCTCCACCATCGGCAGTGAATCTTCTGCCCAGTCGCAGCCGACCTACAATCGCCGCGAGCGCGTAGCTGCGTAAGGCAAGCAATGGTAAGCTAATTAAAAAGGCCGGCTGTGAAGCCGGCCTTTTTTATACGTTGTGCAGAAGCGGGTTCATATACTTCCTCTCTCTTGAGGGGAGAGGGGGGGGGCTGATTAGAGCGTTAGCGCTTAGCAGTTTCAGGGTGAGGGTGACAGCGGTGCAGTTACTGACAAGCCTTTCACCCCCACCAAGAAAAGCTAAAGCGCACGCGCTTAAGCTTTTCTATCCTTCCCTGTCATGGGGGAAGAGAAGAATATGATGGCTTATTCAGGATTTAAAAAATCGCTCGATCAATTGTTGTGCCGCCTGCACCGGGGCGATGGCATGCATGGCAATCGCAGCTTCCATATCCGCAATGGCTTTTTTCATACCCGGTTCCTGCAGAAATCGCATTTTCAGCGATTCATGGATTTCTTTCCACATCCAGTCGACTGACTGATGGGTGCGGCGGCGGGTGATTTCATCGGATTCACGCATGATGCGCATATAGTCCTGTACCGCCTGCCAGACATCGGCAATGCCGGTTCCTTCCATGGCCGAGGCAGTCAGTACTTTCGGCTGCCAGTGCGGACTGGCGGGGGTAAGGATGCGCACGGCTGCCGCGTAATCGGCGCGCACGCGCTTCGCCTGCGCCGCCAGATCACCGTCGGCCTTGTTCACCACCAGCAGGTCGGCCAACTCGACGATGCCTTTCTTGATGCCCTGCAATTCATCGCCGCTGCCGGGAAGCAGCAGCAGCAGGAACATATCGGTCATGCTGGCCACTTCTGTCTCCGACTGGCCGACGCCGACCGTTTCCACGATCACCACGTTGTAACCGGCGGCTTCGCAGAGTAGCATTGCCTCGCGGGTGCGGCGCGCCACTCCGCCGAGCGAACCGGCGGTGGGGGAGGGGCGGATAAACGCCTGCGGCGACTGCGCCAGCTGCGGCATGCGCGTTTTATCGCCTAGGATCGAGCCCCCGCTAAGTGCGCTGGAAGGATCGACGGCCAGCACCGCCACCTTATGACCCTGCGCGATGGCATGCAGCCCAAAAGCTTCAATGAAAGTGGATTTGCCGACACCCGGCACACCGGTGATGCCGATGCGGATGGATTTACCCGTATGCGGCAGCAATTCCGCCAGCAGCGCCTGCGCCTGAAGCTGGTGATCGGCGCGGGTGGATTCCATCAGCGTAATCGCCCGCGCCAGCGCGGCGCGGTCATGGGCTAGAAGGGAGGCGCTTAAGGATGATTGCATGCCATCAGTATTAAAAGCAGGTTGATGGCTTGTCACTGGGAACTTTAATGCGGGGGAATGATATATTTCACTCCCATCTTCCGCCACTGGGCTCGCAATGACGAAAAACTTTTACCCTCGAGCGTGAGCCCATTTAATTGCATATGAAAAAAATATTTATTTTAAATCCTTTGAAGCGTGAGGTGGTTTATGGTTGGCGTGGTGCCAGGGATTGACATTGCCTTTGTTTTTCCGCTAATGCTTGTATTAACAATTGTAAACATTCACGCGGAGCTGAGAATGGCCAGTAAACACCGTATGTCCGGGCAGTTGCCTTTATTGCTGCTGGCAGGCTGCCTTGCCTTGCCGCAGGCGCTGCAAGCCGCGCAGAATCCGCCGGATATGGGGCCGCGCCGCCTGCCTTCCTATCAGAGCGCGCCGGTGGAGGCGCTGGATAACAGCTTATCCGGGCGCGCGCCGGGAGCGCAAAATGCACCCCGCGCCAGTGATTCCTGGAAGGAATTTGAAAAACCTGCGCGCGTGGAAATAAGCACCGGGTATCGGCAGGATAATCTGGGCTGGAATATCGCTTATGATACAAGCGGCACCATTCCCCCGAATATCCTTTCCGAGCTGAAATGGAAGAATGTCAATAATTACCTGCTGCGCGCCAATGGTGAAGTGATCGTGCCGGAGGGGTTGTTGCGCGGCCTTTACCTCAATGCCTCCGGCTATCGCGGTTGGGTTGCCTCCGGCCGCAACCAGGATTCCGACTATGACGGCAATGACCGCACGCTGGAATTTTCCCGCTCCAATAACAAAGCGGATGAGGGCGATACGCTTGGCGCATCGGCAGCCGTTGGCTATGCGTTCGACTGGAAAACCACCAGCCCGGTGCAACTGATCCGCCTGATCGGCCTGGGCGGCTATTCCTATGACAAGCAGAAATTCAGCATGACGGATGGGGTGCAGACGCTTTCCGAATGCTCGATTTATTATGGCTGCATCGTGCCGGCCGTGGGGCCGTTCGCCGGTCTTGACAGCAGTTATAATGCGCGCTGGCGCGGTCCGTTCCTGGGATTGGATCTGGGGTTGCGCGTGGCCGACCGGCATTCACTGCGCATGCGCGGGCAATATCACTGGACCAGTTATAACGGGCAGGCCAACTGGAATTTGCGCTCGGATTTCCTGCATAACCGCAGCTTCGAGCATGATGCCGACGGCACCGGCTATTTACTCAGCCTGATGTATGCCTATGCGCTGACCGAGTCGGTAGACCTGACATTGGCCGGAGAATATCAACGTTTCACCACCGATCCCGGGCTGGATCGCACCTACACGATTTTCGGCACGGATACGACGCGCCTGAACGAAGTAAAATGGGATGCAAAACTGGTGCGTGTGGGGATGGATTACCGTTTTTAGTAGGGGCAGGTAAGCTTAGAATTTGTATGCACTCATAATCTAAAAAATATCCCCGCCGAAGCGGGGATAAAAAAGATTATATACTTTGTTATTTAGCGTTTTCTTCCTGGATCCGCAGCAAGTCTTTCTTGCTTCACCATATCTGCATATGCTCTATGTTCGGGGGTCGGTTCATCCCATTTAGGGACTAGCGTTGCGGCTGCTACATCTTGCATGCTTGTTGGTACTACCTCCTGGTGTCCAGGAGCGTATTAATTTTTAGGGGGGATTCTTGTGGCTGGGGATTGTGGATTTTCATTCTCTGACATATAATCTTCTAGTGTTCTATGTTAATAATTAATGTTAATTAACCATATAAAAATAGAACGCAATTATCCCCTTGACGTACGTTGTTTTTTCGGAGCATACTCCGGCGCATGCTGGAGCGTTTCTGCGATCATTGCAAGAAGGAATGGGCGGTGCTGAGACAAGCACCTATCGCCTTTTGCGTAACCATGCTTCTCGCTATCGCCATCGCATTTGCCGCCGGGTCATGGTTATATGGGCGTGAGCTAGATACGCAGAAAGCAACAATCGAATTTCAAACCCAAAAGCTCGAGGATTACAGGAACAAGCTCCAAGGCGCTTCCCCGGAGGAGGCTGCAAAGGAGCTTGGAATGCTTCGAAGTCAGGTTGCGGAACTGCGTCAGCAGGTGGAGCCCCCGAAGTTGAATACAGTTAGTGAAACCGAGCAAGCCAACCCTGACGGCACATATTCTATATCCCTAATCGTTGAGGTGATTGCGCGAGTGCGTCCGGGGAAATTAACCATCAAGGCAGCGGCGGCTGGGCTCAAGGAAGTCAGTATTTCACCTAGTGCGATGTCTGAAGTGGAAACAGGTAAGAATTCGGATGGGCTAGACGTTATTGCTACATCTATCACTGGACCACGTGGCACATATACCATTACATTCACAACGCGGGATAAAACCCCAATTCACTGGATCTATGAGTTTTGAATGGCAGATAAGCCGTCTCTCACCCTTAAAGAAGCCCGCGAGCAGGGCAAACTTGACCAGTTCATCAAGGAACGGGAGAACGACCCGCCCGGTGACTTAGAGAAGCTTGACCGCGCCATCAAGGAGGCGGTTAAAACTTCGACAACAGCTCTGGCAACATCACCCCCGGAATCTTCCGACGATTGAAGCGGTACTCGAATTCCTTGGCGTACTTTTCAAGGTGCTGACTGGAAACGTGGATGTGCGTACCGCGAATCGCCTTTTGTAAATGGAACCAGTAGCCTTCGATACTGTTAACGTGAATGGCGCCAACAGCGGATTCACCCCGGCTATGATTGACAGTTTTGTGAGCGTATCCCTTTGCTCCCAAGCCACGATACGAAAGCAGTTCGTCGGTATGGACTTCCGCACCCTTGGCAACGTTCTGCTCAACAATCGGGTGTAGGGTCGAACGCTTCACGTCCGGGATAACTTTCGTCATCACCTTGCCATCACGTTCCATCATGCCGACAACGGTTGTTTTACCTGCCGCACCCCTGCCACGCTTGCCGGGGCGTTTGCCGCCGATCATCGTTTCGTCAATTTCCACGATGCCGGAGAGCGGGTCTTCGCCGTCCACCTTCGCCATGTGATTGCGAATCTGATGCCCCATACGCCAAGCGCACTTGTAAGTAACGCCCAACTGGCGTTGCAGTTCCTTGGCGGATACGCCGTGGCGGGTGACGGTGAACAGATACATGGCATAGAACCATGATTGCAACGAGGTGCGGGAATCCTCGAATAACGTGCCTACCGTTGGGTGGATGTGGTTGCCGCACCACTGGCACGCATAGGCACGGACTTCCTTCAGCGGATACCACTTCGCCGAGCGATTGCATTTCGGGCATTCATGGCCTTGGCCGAACCGCACGTTAAAAAGGTGTTCGAGGCAGGAATCATCTGTCGGGAATTGCTTGAAGAAATCTATTACGGTAGCTTGCATGGCGATTATCCTTAATATGCATAAACAATAGCATACTTATCTACCGTACGTCAAGGGGATAATTGCGAAATAGAATTTTAAGTTACTCGGGTCAACTACTTAGTAATGACAAGTTTATGACAGCCGGAGTATAAGCACTTAAGGTGCATTGCATTAATACTAAAGAATTTGAAAAATATACTTTTTTTAAAGTTTTTTTGAGGGGGCTATGGGAATTGAAATCGGCCTGATAGGCGCGCTGGTGCTGGCGCTCGATATTTATGCCATCTGGTGCGTGCTTCAGGAGCGGACATCGGGTGCGTACAAGGTGATCTGGATCATCGCCATTCTGCTGTTCCCACTGTTTGGCATGCTGCTTTATTTCCTGCTGTTCCGCCAGAAAACGCCGCTGCCTTAAAAAGCGCTGCCGGCGATGTTCACGGCAAGGGCCAGGATGAAGGTATTGAAGAAAAACGCCACCACGCTATGAGAGAGCGTTAGCAGGCGCATATGCCGTTCGGTTACCTGCACGTCCGACACTTGGAACGTCATGCCGACCACAAACGCGAAGTAAAGGAAGTCCCAGTAATTAAGCCTGCAGTCGGATTCATCCTCCTGCGGGAAGCGCAGGCCGCCGCGGAAATGATCTTCGGGTTCGGATGCGGAAGAGCCGTAATAGCGGTGCGCGTAATGCATGGCAAACAGGGTATGCACCAGCATCCATGATAATATCACCGTGCACACGGCCAGCATGAGCGGTACGGCATGCTCCCATCCTTTCAGTTCCTTTGACTGCTCCAGAATGGAGAGGATGGAAAACAGGCTGAAAAACGACGCTACCACCAGCATGATCAGCAGCGGAAATGCGCCGATATCCTGTTGCCGGGCGCGCTTGCGTACGCCTTCGTAATTGCACTGGCGCATCATCGGCACTGCCAGCGCCAGATAGCAAAACACGCCGATATCCCAGCCGAGCGCGGCGTTATAGAGTGCATTCTCCAGCGGCTTCAGCCACAGGCAGGCAAGCCCCGCCGCAAGCGCAATCAGGAAGCGGCCATGGAGCTTGAGGAACAGCGGCATTGTTATTACGCTACTTTCTTCTTTTGCAGCAATCCCAGCACCCGCTCCGCCGCTTGCGGGATATTGGTGCCGGGGCCGAAGATTTCCGCAACACCAGCTTTCTTCAGGAAATCGTAATCCTGCGCTGGAATCACGCCGCCGCACACTACCTGAATATCCGGCCTGCCGATGGCTTTCAGCGCGGCGATCAGTTGCGGCACCAGCGTTTTATGTCCGGCGGCGTGGGAAGAAACGCCGATCACGTGCACGTCGTTCTCCACCGCCTGCTTGGCCACTTCCTCAGGCGTTTGGAACAAGGGGCCGACATCCACGTCGAATCCCATATCGGCAAACGCAGTGGCGATGACTTTTGCGCCGCGGTCATGCCCGTCCTGGCCCATCTTGGCTACCAGCAGGCGTGGGCGGCGGCCTTCCTGCTCGGCGAATGTTGCCACGTGCGCGCGGATGGTTTTCAGCCCGTCATTGGTATCGTACACGGCGCTATAAACTCCTGAGATGGTGCGAATATCGGCATGGTAGCGGCCATAGACCTTCTCCAGCGCCGCGGAAATCTCACCCACGGTGGCGCGCGCCCTGGCGGCTTCCACCGACAGCGCCAGCAGATTGCCGCTGCCTGATTTCGCCGCTTCGGTGAGCGCGTTCAAGGCGGCTTCGCACGCTTTCGCATCGCGTTTCGCTTTAATGGATTGCAGGCGTTTGATCTGCGCTTCGCGCACCTTGGTGTTGTCCACTTCCAGAATGTCGATGGTGTCTTCTTCCTTCAGCGCGTATTTATTGACGCCGACGATCACATCCTCGCCCCGGTCCACACGCGCCTGGCGGCGGGCAGCGGCTTCCTCGATGCGCAGCTTCGGCAATCCGGCTTCGATGGCTTTAGTCATGCCGCCCAGTTCGTTCACTTCGGCAATTAGTTCTTCCGCCTGTGCAGCAAGCGACTGGGTGAGGGACTCGATGTAATAACTGCCGCCCATCGGATCGACCACTTTCGTCACGCCCGATTCCTGCTGGATGATCAGCTGCGTATTGCGGGCGATGCGGGCGGAGAAATCGGTGGGCAGGGCAATGGCTTCATCAAGCGCGTTGGTGTGTAGGCTTTGCGTGCCGCCCAGCACCGCCGCCATGGCTTCGATGGTGGTGCGAATGACGTTATTATACGGGTCTTTTTCGGTAAGCGACACGCCGGAGGTTTGGCAATGCGTGCGCAATGCGCTCGACATGGGATGCTTGGGATTGTATTTCGCCATGGTCTTCGCCCACAGCAGCCGCGCTGCGCGCAGCTTAGCGATTTCCATGAAAAAATTCATGCCGATGGCGAAGAAGAACGACAGGCGCGGCGCGAATTCATCCACGTTCAGGCCTTTGGAGAGCGCCGCTTTCACATATTCCTCGCCGTCGGCGATGGTATAGGCCAGCTCCTGCACGGCGGTAGCTCCCGCTTCCTGCATATGGTAGCCGGAGATGGAGATGGAATTGAATTTCGGCATGTGCTTCGCCGTGTATTCGATGATGTCGGCCACAATCCGCATGCTCGGCGCGGGGGGGTAGATATAGGTGTTGCTCACCATGAATCCTTTGAGAATGTCATTCTGGATGGTGCCGGAAAGTTCCTCCGGTTTCGCGCCCTGCTCCAGCCCTGCCACGATATAACTCGCCAGAATCGGTAGCACCGCGCCGTTCATGGTCATGGAGACGCTCATCTCGTTCAGCGGAATGCCGTCAAAGAGGATTTTCATGTCCTCCACCGAATCAATCGCCACGCCTGCCTTGCCGACATCGCCGACCACGCGCGGGTGATCGGAGTCATAGCCCCGGTGGGTGGCAAGGTCGAAGGCGACGGAGAGACCCTTCTGCCCGGCGGCGAGGTTGCGTTTATAAAAGGCGTTCGATTCCTCGGCGGTGGAGAAGCCGGCATATTGCCGCACCGTCCACGGGCGCACCGTGTACATGGTGGCGCGGGGGCCGCGGATGAACGGCGCGAAGCCGGGCAGCGTGTCGGTCAGCTCCAGCGCTTCCAGATCGGCAGCCGTGTAAAGCGGCTTGATGGCGATGCCCTCGGGCGTCTGCCAGGTAAGCGAATCGAGCGGGACCGGCTGGCCGTTTTTATCGACGCCAAGGTCTTTCTGCGCGAGTTTCTGCCAGTCGGGGAGGGTGCGGGGAGAAAAAACAGTCATAATCGTCCTGCTAACGGAAATTATGTCGCAACCATAAGCGATTGATGTCTAAAAATGAAGGCTATTCTCAAGCTATGATGGAGATTTTATTTCTCATATACTTCTCTAAATCTCCCATTGATGCAAGGAGGCTATCATGCAACAGGATAATCAACCTAAAGACACGTTCGCTGCCGCGCCTGTTCCGGAACGGCTGAAGAAGAATAAGAAAATTGTTATTATCACCGCCGATAACACGCAGGATCTGGAGTTCTTCTATCCCTATTACCGCCTGAACGAAGAGGGGTACAGCGTGGATGTTGTCACCCCGCAAGGCGGTGAATTCAAGGGTAAGATGGGTATGGGGCTGAAGGAAACCCAATCCATCGATCAGGTGAATCCCGCCGACTATGAGTTGCTTTACATCCCTGGCGGTAAAGCGCCGGAAGTGTTGCGCAAGGAAGAAAAAGTTATCGCTTTCGTTAAAGAATTCGCCAAATCAGGTAAGCCTATCGCCGCTATTTGCCACGGCCCGCAGGTGCTGGTCACTGCCGGACTGGTGCAGGGCCGACGCATCGCCGCCTGGCCGGAAGTGCGTCCGGAAATCGAGCAGGCGGGTGGGACTTTCGTGAATGAAGCGCTGGTGGAAGACGGCCCGTTCATCACCGGCCGCATGCCGGGCGATCTGCACCGGCACCTGTTCGGCGTGCTGGATTACCTGCAAGGCAATAAGCAGGCCGCAAAAGCGGCAGCGGAGAGCAAGAAGCAGAGCGCTGCATGAATCGTATTAATGCAGGGTGGCATAGTCGGCCGCCCTGCATGCGCTTTCATGCATTAATCGTTTTTTTTCCTCAATGGATCGTGAGAAAACTCAATTCCATTCTCCGCAAACCGCTGGATAATGTCGAACATCACCTCGCTCTGCGGAACTGCGCGGCCGTCGCGCACGTTGGGAATCCAGAAATTGAGCTGCAGCAGCAGGCCGGTTTCAGTGAATTCACGTAAGGTACACGCAGGTTCCGGCGAACGCTGGCATTTAGGATGGGATTTGGCGGCCAGAATCATCATCTCGCGGGCTTTTTTCGCGTCTGAATCATATGTTATAAGCGCTTTTACCTCGATGCGCGCATGTTCGCTGCTGTAGGTCCAGTTGGTGATGCGGGTGTTCATTAATTCATCGTTTGGCACTAGCACTTCGCGGCCTTCAAATGTTTCAATCAGCGCATAGCGCATATTAAGCTGGCGCACCCAGCCGAGATTAGTGCCGATTTCCACCAGATCACCAATCTTGATGGACTTTTCCAGTAGCAGGATGACGCCGCTGACGAAGTTCGCGGTGATCTTTTGTAAACCAAGACCCGCTCCCACGCCGAGTGCGCCGCCGAAGATAGCAAAGGCGGTGAGGTCGATGCCAAGCGTGTTCAGCGTGATTAGGAAGGCGAAAAAATACACCGCCACCTTAAAGAATTTCACGATCAGCTCGCGGGCGTTATAGCTCAGGCGCGAATTACCACGCAGATATTGCTCCAGCGCATGTGAAAGGCCGGAAGCCATCCAGAACACCAGCA